>SXOW01000322.1 GCA_005778315.1 Acidobacteriota bacterium | reverse complement strand
GATCAGCGCGACAACCGCGCGTTGGCCGCGACACTCACACGCGGGTTCGGCGCCGACGTCCGGGTTCTCGACCTGTTTACCCACACCGGCGGCTTTGCGATCGCCTGTGCGGCGGCGGGCGCGGCGACGGTCGTTGCGGTCGATCGCTCGGCGCCGGCCCTCGACCTGGCGGCGCGGGCCGCAGCGGCCAATGCGCTCGACGGCTGCTGCCAGTTCGAGCGCACCGACGTTTTTGACTACCTCGAGGCTGTGACTGACACCTACGATCTGGTCGTCGCCGATCCGCCGGCCTTCGCCAAGTCGCGCAGGGATATGAAGGTCGGACTGCAAGGTTACCGCAAACTCGCGCGCCTTGCGGCCCGTCGCGTGGCGCCCGGCGGCATGCTGATGATTGCCTCGTGCAGCCATCATGCGGCGCTTGCCGATTTCACCGTCGCGGTGACCGACGGTCTCGGCGCCGCCGGCCGGTCGGTCCGGATTGTCAGGACCTCGGGCGCCGCGCTCGACCATCCGGTCCATCCCGGTCTGCCTGAATCCGCCTATCTCAAGATGCTCACCCTCGCCCTCGACTAATGGGTGCGCCTCTTCCCTGACCCCGTCACCAGCGGCCGCACCCAGGCCGCCGAGGGAGAAGTGGGCCATCCGGCGTGCCAGGTATCCCGATCGCGTAGGCGGGCGCGTCCACCCTGGGGCGCCCGGGCAAGTTATACTGCGGGCGTCTGCGTGCGAGGTCGAGCCAAGGGGCGAGGAGAGTGGCGATGGTCGGTCGATACACGGTCGGGGTGCTGGACGTCCTGCTCGTTGCATTGCTGGGAACCGCGCCAACGTTTGCCCAGCCTCCCGCCGCGCCCGCGCAGCCGCCGGCACGCACGCCGTGGGGTGACCCGGACCTGCAAGGGATCTGGAACAATTTCACCATCACTCCGCTGGAGCGCCCGGCCAGCCTGGGTGCCCAGGCGTTTCTGACCTCGGAAGAAGCAGCGGACCTTGAACGGCGGGCGGTGGCCGGCGTGGCACGCCAGAACGCGCCGAGCGAGGTGCGCGCCGAACCGCTCCCGGCCGGGGGCGACGTGGGCGCCTACAACAGCTTCTGGACGGATCAGGGCACGCGGGTGGTGCCCACCATGCGGACGTCCCTGATCGTCGATCCGCCGAACGGCCGACTGCCCGAACTGACCGACGAGGCGCTGACCCGGATCACCTCGACGGAGTATCGACGGTTGGCTGACGCGAAAGATGGGCGTTCTCCTGCCTACGGACCGGAGGACATGGGGTTGAGTGAGCGCTGCCTCTGGTATCGAGGTATCCCGTCGTTCCCGACCGAGTACAACAACAACTATCAGTTCTTTCAGAATCAGGGCTTCATCATCATCCTGCAGGAACACATTCACGATCTGCGCGTCATTCCGCTCGATGGACGGGCACATCTTGCGCCGCACGTGCGCCAGTGGGCCGGCAGCTCCCGTGGGCATTGGGACGGTGACACGCTCGTGGTGGAAACCACCAACCTCCGAAGTCCGTTCATCCGGCGTTGGATCCGCCCGGAGCACTCGCTCTCGCGTGGTGACTTGAGCGACGCCGTGACGGTGGTGGAGCGCTTCACTCGGGTCGACTCCGAGACGATGGACTACGAATTCACCGTGACCGACCTGAAGACCTGGACCCAGCCCTGGAGCGGCTCGCTGCCGATGGCCCGCACCGACGGCCCGATGTACGAGTTCGCGTGCCACGAGGGCAACTACGGGATGGCGAACGTGCTCGCCGGGTCGCGCGCGGACGAACGAACGCCGCGTTGATGCTTTGTGGCGCGGCCGCCGCGCCCGGTAACTACTCCGCGCCCCGGGCGAGCCGTTCCCCTGGCGACAAGCAATCGTATAGAAACGCGTGCACCGGGGTCTGGATGCCCTTTTCCTGGCCGAGTCGAAGGATGGCCCCAGTCTGGGCGTCCAGCTCGGAGGGCCGACGCTCCGTCAGGTCTCGCTGCATCGACGCGGTCGCGCCCTCCGGGACGGCATCGAGAAATGTCAGGGTCCGGTGTACGACGTCATCGGCGAGCCTGACGCCGTGCGCGGCCGCGAGCAGCGCCACTTCAGCCATCGCGGCCGTAAGCAGGCGGCGGGTGCCCGGGGTGCGGCACAGGACGTCCAGGGTGACACGGGTCACGCCGCCAAGTCCGCCCCAGGGCTCAACCAACAGGAACTTCTCCCACAACGCGGCCTGGATGTCGTCGGCGACCTCCACCGTTACTCCGGCCCGTGCGAGGAGGTCACGTACCCGCTCGACCGACTGACCTTGGGAGTCGTTGCGGGCTCCAACGACGACGGTCGGCTCAATGCCGACATGGGTGATCTGCCCCGGCCCGGTCACCGAAGCGGCCACCCGACACAACCCGCCGATGACTCCCTCGTGTGGGAGGACGGCTGCGAGCGCGGACGCGGCTTCGACGCCGTTCTGCAGCGGCACCACGACGGTGTGGGGACCAACGAGCGGGGTGAGCGCGGGGGCGATGGCCGATACGGCGCCGGCCTTCACGCCGACCAACACCACGTCCGCCACGCCCACAGACGCTGTGTCGTCGGTGGCGGTGGCAGGGGAGACGATGAAGTCGCCCTTCGGGCTGAGCACCTGCAGCCCGTCCCGTCTGATGGCATCCAGGTGCGCGCCGCGGGCGATGAAGGTGACGTGGTGGCCGGCAGCGGCCAGCCGGCCGCCGAAGTAGCCGCCGACCGCGCCGGCTCCAAACACGACGACGTGGGTTGGGCGTTCGTCGGACATAGTCAGCCGTCTCGGGCGCCTGCCTCCCACCGCGTGGCCGGGCGCGGGCACGCACGGTGGCAGGCAGGCGAAGTGGTGCTGCAGCGCGGTCGAGCGGCTGGGCCCCAGGGGACTAGGTTTCGAGCTTACCAGCGAGGTGTCTGAGGATGTCGCGGACAGAGATCACGCCGGTGAGTGTGCCGTGCTGGTCGACAATGGGGAGGTGGCGGTAGCCGCCGACGTCCATCCGCTGCAGGGCGAAAGCCAGCTTCGCGTCGACCTCCAGGGTCTCCGGTGCTTCGGTCATGAACTCGGACACGGGCCGATCGCGCAGGGACGCCGTATCGGCGCCCAGCTTGACCAGCGCATCGCGTTCGCTGAAGACGCCGACCGGCTTGCCGGCCTCAGCCACGACCACGCATCCGATACCCTTGTCGACCAGGATCGTCAGCACGTCGCCGATCGGCGTGGCTGGAGAAACGTGAATGGCCGGTTTCGGGGCTAGCACGGCGACCCGGTCCACCAGCAGGCTTCGCTCCAGCGCGGTCGAGGGCTCCGGCAGTGTGAGATCGCTCAGGGGCTGACCGCACATGACGCAGTCAGCAACGCCGTCGATATTCTCGCCGCCGCAGGAGGGACAGGTCATGACACCGTCCAGGTATCTCCAGAATTGAGCAGCGCGCTGAGGTCTCCATCGCCGCGGTCTGCGCGCGCCGCGTCAACTTGGGCGTTCAGCTGTTCGTCGTAGCGCGGGATATCCACGGAGCGAAATACCCCGATTGGCTCTGGGAACCCGTCCTCATGACGGAGCCGGCTGAGCAGGTACGCCAGGCTTGGCTCGGGCGCGTGGGCGTCGTGCACCAGCAGATCGGCTTCCGTGATGCCGTTGCCGAGTTCCACCACTTCTGGCTGCAGCCCGTTCAGGCGGATGCCCTTCTGCCCGTCGGCCCCGAAGATCAACGGTTTTCCGTGCTCCAGCTCGATGGTGTTTTCAGATCGCCCCTGTCGTCCGGTGGCGTAATCAAACGCACCGTCGTTGAACACGTTGCAGTTCTGGTAGATCTCGACGAAGGACGTGCCGCGATGGGCGGCGGCCTGGCTGAGTACGCCCTCGAGGTGCTTGATGTGCGTGTCGATGGACCGGGCGATGAACGAGCCCTCGCAGCCGATGGCCAGCGACAGCGGATGGAGCGGGTTGTCAATCGCGCCCATCGGCGACGTCTTCGTCTTCTTGCCGAGCGGCGACGTCGGTGAGTACTGGCCCTTGGTCAACCCGTAGATCCGGTTGTTGAACAGGATGATGTTGATGTCCAGGTTGCGGCGAATGGCGTGCATCAGATGGTTGCCCCCGATGCTCAGGCCGTCGCCATCGCCCGTGATGACCCAGACCATGAGATCGGGACGTGCCACCTTGAGGCCGGTGGCGAACGCGGGCGCACGACCGTGAATGCTGTGAATGCCGTACGTGTTCATGTAGTACGGAAATCGGCTCGAACAGCCGATGCCGGACACGAACACCATCTTCTCGCGCGGGACTCCCAGCGACGGGAGCATCTTCTTCATCTGCGCCAGAATGGAGTAGTCGCCACAGCCGGGGCACCAGCGGACATCTTGATCGCTGCCGAAGTCGGCGGCCTTCAGAACGGGGAGTTCGGTCCTCATCGAATGTCTTCTCTCGGTTGGTTATGCCACGAGTTGTCGGATGGCGAAGGCGACCTCTGACACGGTGAACGGCTTGCCTTTGACCTTGTTGAGGCCGACGACTTTGCGGACGTAGCGCGCCTGGAGCAACAGGCGGAGTTGCCCCATGTTCAGCTCCGGCACCAGCACCTGGTCGTAGGCCGCGAGCAGATCGCCCAGGTTCTTCGGGAATGGATTCAGATAGCGCAGGTGCGCGTGCGCCACCGACCGACCGTCAGCTTGGCACCGCTGTACCGCCGTGGTGCACGTACCATACGTGCCGCCCCAGCTCACCACGAGCAGCTTGCCCGATTCCGGTCCGCTCACGGTCTGCAGCGGGATGTCGTCTGCAATCTGCTCCACCCGCTGGGCCCGCACGTTGGT
>SXOW01000321.1 GCA_005778315.1 Acidobacteriota bacterium | reverse complement strand
CGATCAGGTTTGAGGCCCACGCGCCATCGTGGCCAGGCCGTGGCGGTACGAGGGGTGCTTCAGCTGTAGTCGCAGTTCGGTGACCGCCCGCCTATTTCGGACGCGCTTGCCGAGCCCTCCCACGCCCGAGAATGGTGGCGTGGCCACGCCGAGCCTCGCCGCCAGCCACCTCAAGTAGGTGCCACGCGTGGGAGGATGACCATCTGAGACGACGTAGGTGGAACCCCCGGTTGGCCCAATCGCACCGGGGGCGACCACCGCCGCCGCGGCGTCTTCGACATGGATCAGGTTCAGGTACGCGTCGGCGGAGCCCCTGATGAGGGCGCCGGACCGGACGGCGGCCAGATGCGGAACCCGCCCGCGCCCGTACAGTCCGGCCAGCCTCAGCACGATGGCGTTGCGTCCGCGCGGGTGGGCGGCGAGAAGGCGCTCCGCCGCCAGGCAGGCGATACCGCCGCTACTCGTGGGTTCGCACACGGATCGCTCATCCACCCACTCACCATCGTGCTGCCCGTAGACGCCGGTTGAGCTCACGTAGATCACGGGGCCTGACGAAGTGGGTAGCGCGTCGAGCACCGCGCGGAGTCCCCCGGCGTGGAGATCCATCATCGATGTGTCCGCCCTCCGGTCTCGCCCGACCGCAAAGACGACGGTGTCCACTTCCGGCAGCGGATCGGCCGTCTTCGTGCTGATGACGTCCAGCCTCACCGGATGGAGTCCGGCTCGCGCCAAGGTGTCAACGCGATGCCCTCGCGTCGTCGCGTACACCTCGTCGCCGGCCTCGCGCCACAACCGGGCGACGCGCTCACCCAGATACCCGCAGCCCACGACCAGTCTGCGGCGTCGCCCGGTCACCTGCTGCCTGGAGCCGGCGCCCCGCTGGCCCTGGTCGACTTCCCAGCCGTCATCACCTTGCGTCACAACACGTTGCCGTGATTCTCGGTAGCCAAGGGCAACGGTCCACGGCCTCGTGCCTACGGCAGGGCGAACGTGACCACCGTATCGGTCGCGGTGATAGATACATACTGCTTGCCGCTCGCGCCTTGATACGTCATCGGGTTCGCGTTGCCGTTGCCCCCCAGGCGAGCCGTCCACAGCTCGCGACCGGTCGCGGACTCGAACGCCCGCAGCCGGGCGTCGTCAGTGCCCGCCACGAAGAGCAGACCGCTCGCGGTCGTGATGGCGCCGGCTCGAACGGGTCGACCGGTGGCCTGCTTGCCCTCCGGCAGCGAGTCGGTGACGCCCAAGGTCTGTTGCCACACGACGTCGCCCGTGGCGGCATCCACCGCGCTCAACCGCCCCCATGGGGGTCGCTGACACGGCAGGGTCGCACCATCGACCTCCGCGACAAAGCTGGCGGGACGCTGCTGCCCCTTCCGATACGCCACGGGATGATCGTCCGGGGCCTCTTCGATGAACCCCAGCGCGCCGAGGTCCTGGGTCACGACCACCAGATAGCCCGTGGCTGGGTCGACCGCCACCCCGCCCCAGTTGGCGCCACCCACGCCGCCCGGGAATGAGAGCGTCGTGCGTCGCGCGGCACCCTCGGGTCGGTAGACCCAGGGCGTAAATGGTCCGGCGTTGTAGAGCTCACCCAGACTGTCGACCAACTCGCCGCAGGCGGCGGCGTGCGCGGCCGACGTGTCGTCGGACGTCACCAGATCGCCCGGCTCATAAGTAAGTCTCGACAGCCCGACCGGCTTGACGGGAATGGGTTGGGTCGGGGACGAGGCCTCGTCGGGCACGTGGCTGGCCGCCACTGGCTGCTCTTCGACGCCGTAGATCGGCTCACCGGTCTCGCGGTTCAAAATGTAGAGGTAGCCCGACTTCGTCGTGACGCCGAGGGCCGGAATGGAGCCACCGTCGCGTGGAATATCGAACAACGCGGGCGGCGCTGGCGGATCGGCGTCCCACAGGTCGTGATGAATCGTCTGGAAGTGCCATCGGTAGGCTCCAGTGTCGATGTCTACCGCCACCACCGAGTTGCCATACAGGTTGTCGCCGGGGCGGTCACCGCCGTAGTCCCCGGGAATCGGTGACGCCAGCGGCAGATACAAGAGCCCCCGCTCTTCATCCATGGAGAAGTAGAACGGCCAGGCGTTGGCACCGAGGCGGCCTTGCCAGCTATCGCCCTCCCACGAGTCGTGCCCGGGCTGACCCGGTTGAGCGACCGAGTCAAACTCCCAGACCTTGGCGCCGGTGACCGCGTCGAAGGCGCGCGCATTCCCGATCCCACCAATGGTGCCCGCGGGGGTATTGGCACCCACCACCACGATGTTGCCTGCAATGAGCGGTACCGAGTTGTAGGGCACGCCCATTTCCACCAGACCCGCGTTGCCGAAGCTGTCGATCGGCTCGCCGGTCGCGGCATCAATCGCGCGCAGATGCAAACCGGTCGTAAAGATGATGCGCGACGCCATGCCGTCAGCGCCGGGCCAGTACGACACGCCGCGACTCGACGGAGGGGCCTCCTTCACCTGGTGCCGCCACCGCTCGGCGCCGGTCTCCGGGTCGAGGGCCACCACGCGGTCGGCCGCCGTGACATACATGACCCCGTCGACCACGATTGGCGTCATCTGCGAGTTGGGCCCGCGCGCTTCGGCATCGACCGCCGCGAGCGAATAGGTCCACGCCTCCGCCAATGTCGATACATTCGCAGGGGTGATCCCACTGAGCGGGGAGTACCCGGTGGCACCCAGGTCATGGCGATACATCGGCCAGTCGCCGCTGAGGGGGGCCGTGGCCGCGCTCTCGGGCGCGGAGTCGTCCGGGGGGGCGTCTCCCCCACCGCCGCACTGAGCCGAAACCAGGGTGGATAGGGCGAAGCCGAGAACAGCCGTCGTTCGCATGACGCGCATGTGTGGAGGTCTCCAGTTGGGATCGAATAGAGGCGTGCATTGTATATCGGGGCAGCTCCTCCGATTGTGCCTGCCGGCTTGGCGCGAGGTCGAGCGCGGGGCGCGAGCGGTACTCCTCGTATAATCGCGCTGATTCCATCACGGAGGCCGGAGGCCATCATGACTATGAGACGCACCGTCCGGACGCCGTCGACGCTGGCCAGCGGCGTCGCGGCAACGCTGACCGTCGCGCTGCTGTCGACGTCCGCGGGGGCCCAGACAGACGACGCCCTGCGGATCTATCTCGTCGACGTGGAGGGCGGTAATGCCACGCTCTTTGTGACGCCCGAGGGCCAATCGCTGCTGATCGATACGGGGAACGGCGGCGAGAACGCCAACCGGGACGTGGGGCGGATCATGGCCGCCGTGGAGGATGCCGGTCTCCAACACATCGACCATCTCATCACGACGCACTGGCACGGCGACCACTACGGCGGCATGCCAGAGCTGGCGACGCGGATTCCGATCCGGCACTTCATCGACCACGGTCCGAGTGTCGAGGACAACGCCGGCGTCGCGGAGTTCCTCGACAGCGTCTATCCTGGCCTGTCTCAGGCGGGCCGCACGGTGGCTGAACCAGGCGACACGGTCCAGCTGGCCGGCGTCGACGTGACCGTCGTGACCTCCAGCGGCAAAGCGATCCAGTCGCCGCTCTCGGGCGGAGGCGCGGCGAACCCATACTGCGCCGCGTTCGAGCGGCAGGCCGAAGACCTGGGCGAGAACGCCCAGTCGGTCGGGGTGCACCTGCGCTTCGGACAATTTCGCGCGCTGCATCTGGGCGACCTGACGGTGAATAAGGAATTCGCGCTGATGTGCCCGGAAAACCCGATCGGCACCGTGGATCTGCTCATGGTCTCGCACCACGGGCTCGAGGTCTCCAATTCCGCCGCGCTCATCCACGCCATCGCACCACGGGTAGCGCTGATGAACAACGGCACCCGCAAGGGGGGCACACCGGGGCCCATGAGGACGCTGCACACGTCGCCCGGTCTAGAAGACCTGTGGCAGCTGCACTTCTCCGTGCTGAGTGGGCAGGAGTACACGGTGCCGGGCGTGTTCATCGCCAACCTGATCGACGACCAGCCGGCAACGATGCCCCTGGCCCCCATGCCCCCGCCGGCCCGCGGCTCGAATGCGGGACCGCCGCCGGTGCACAACGGCGCCGCGCACTGGATCAAAGTAGAAGCACAGAGGGATGGCAGGTTTACGGTCACGAATACCCGGAACGGGTTCAGTAAGTCGTATTGAGGATCGCATTGGGCCATTCGCTTTCAGAAGGAGAGTACAGATGACGCTTCGACTTCGGACGTCAGCGCGCACCGTGGCGATTTCCGCCGCCCTGTTCACGGCGCTGGTCGCCTTCACCACCGCGCCGGTCGCCGCCCAGCCGCTGGCGCTCGACACTGTCGAGTTCTTCAGCCCGGCTGTCGATCGGACAATGAAATACAACATCGTCCTGCCGCGCGGGTCCGACGAGTCCACCCAGCGGTACCCGGTGCTGTATCTGCTGCATGGGCTGACCCAGAACTACACCGCCTGGGGCCTTTCGAACGGGACCCCGTTCTACGCGGGGCTCTACGACGACTTGATCGTGGTCATGCCCGACGCCGGCAACTCCTGGTATGTCAACTGGACCGCGGAGGCAAGCGGGCAGAAGAACAACTGGGAGGACCACATCATCACCGACGTCATCAACCACGTGGATTGGAACTTCCGCACGATCGCGCGGCGGGAAGGCCGAGCCATCACCGGGCTGTCCATGGGCGGCTACGGCGCCGTCACGCTGGGACTACGACACCCCGAGATGTTCATCTCGATCGGGAGCACCAGCGGCGCACTCGAGCACGCCCGTCAGATCGCCAGCCGGATGCGCGGCGAGTCAGCGCCCCCCCAGGCGCCGCAACTGACCGCAGCCGAGCAGGCGGAGCGCGAGGCCCAGCGCCGCCGCCCGAACCCGGTCATCGGCATCGACGGGTTCAGCAGCCAGATCGAACGGACGCCAGACGGCCAGGAGTTCCCGACGGCCGAAGCCGCGGACACCTACGACCCGTTCAAAATCATCGCGACACTCGACAACGATGTCTTGCCGCACATCTACCTGGATTGCGGCACGGAGGATCGACTGATTGCGGGAGCCAGAGAACTCGCGAGCATCCTGATGGAACGCGACGTCCCGTTCGACTACATGCAGATGGGGGGCGGCCACAACGCCGCGTACTGGATTCAGTCGCTTGGGCGTATCACCGCCGTGCAGTATGAAGTGATGCAACGGGCACTGGGCCAGCGGCCATCCGGACAGCGTCGCACCAGTTCGAACTAGAGTTCGAACTAGAGTTCGAACTAGAGGATGATGTCGTCCGCGGAGAGGTTGGCGGCGCCATGGACGGCGGTCTGACCATTTGCGTCGGTCTCGCTAACGTCGATCCCCACGTCCAGCACCAGCATCCGAACCGCCTCGAGGAGTTGCGATCCCGGCACCATCCGCGAGTCGCTCTGGGTCAGGCCTGCCGCGTTCAGTGCATGACAGGACCGTCCGCGTTCAGCCGCGCCCACACGGGCGCAGCCGACGCGTCGGAACGAGCATTCTTGCCGTATTGATCGTAAGATTGGGCCATCAATTCAATGTTGCGCGCTGTCGAGTACGGGACACGCCGGTTTCTTGGCCGTCGGGGCGGGCCACTCGCCACGCTGGCGGGAACCCTCGCCATGCTGGTGGCCACGTCGGGATCGGTGCGCCCGGCGGGCGCGGGACAGCCGGCGCCCAACGCCGGGGGCTCCGATGAGCGCGCGCTGCTGGATCAGTACTGCGTCACGTGCCACAACGAGCGGCTGGAGGTCGCCGGACTCGCCCTGGACACAGTGGATGTCACACAGGTGGCCGGAAACCCTGCGATCTGGGAAAAGGTGGTGCGGAAGTTGCGGGCCGGCGCCATGCCACCCGCGCCGAGGCCGCGACCCGACGCCGCAACCTACGAGCGCTTCACGACCTGGCTCGAGGCCGAACTGGATGCCGCCGCCGCGGCGCAGCCGGATCCGGGCCGGACGGACACGTTTCACCGATTGAATCGCTACGAGTACCACAACGTCGTGCGCGACCTCCTGGGGTTGGAGGTCGACGTCCGCGAGCTGCTCCCGGCCGACGACGGCAGCTATGGGTTCGACAACATCGCTGGCGTGCTGGGCATGTCGCCGACCCTCCTGGAGCGGTACCTCTCGGCGGCCAAGAAAATCAGCCGATTGGCCGTCGGCCGGCCGGCGCCCTCGGCCACGGCAGAAACGGTGCGTCTCGCCACCGACCTCGAGCAGGACGATCTGGTGGACGGCCTCCCGTTCGGGACCCGCGGCGGCACCCGATTCGACTTCACATTCCCGGAAGATGCCGACTATGCGTTCCGCGTGCGGCTGGGCCGCGACTCCAGCGGTACGCTGGAGACGTTCGATACTCCGCACCAGCTCGACATCAGCCTGGACGGCGAACCGTTGACGACCTTCGTGGTGGGAGAGGCCCGGCCTGAGGGCGTGGAACGGAGCAGCCCTGAGTATGCGGCGTACCTGGAGCGCCAGCGGAGCGTCGACGACGACTGGGAAATTCGCGTCCCCGTGCGGGCGGGCCCCCACACGGTGCAGGCGACATTTCATCAGAAGACGACCGCGTACCCGGAGACGCTCCGGCGACCGTTCCTGCGTCCGTACGTCAGTATTACTGGTGGCGATACGCGGTATCAGCCCTATGTCGCGAGTGTGACCGTTGCCGGCCCGTTCGAAGGCAGTGGCGGCCGTCCCGTCGATGAGACGCCGAGTCGTCGGCGCATCTTCTCGTGCCATCCGGCGCAGGCTGGACCCGTCGGCCGCACGGACGCGGAATGCGCGCGGGAGATCTTTACGACGCTGGCAACCCGCGCCTATCGTCGGCCTGTCACCGAGCGCGACCTCGATGTGCTGCTGGACTTCTACGACGCGGGACAGGCCGACGGCGGATTCGAGGCGGGAATCGAACTCGGGTTGCGGCGTCTCCTGGCGAGCCCGGAGTTTCTGTTTCGCGTCGAACGCGACCCGCCGGGTCTCGCACCGGGCGCGCCCTATCGCATCAGCGATCTCGAGCTGGCCTCGCGGCTGTCGTTCTTCCTGTGGAGCAGCATTCCGGATGACCAGTTGCTCGATGCGGCCATCGCGGGCACCTTGGGCCGTCCGTCGGTACTCGAGGCGCAGGCCCGACGGATGCTGGCCGACCCTCGTGCCGATGCGCTGGTCGAGAACTTCGCGGGACAGTGGCTGTATCTCCGGAACGTGCGGACCCTGAGACCCGACGAGAACCTGTTTGCCGACTTCGGCGAGTCCTTGCGGGCGGCCTTTCAGCGAGAGACTGAGTTGTTCTTCGCGAGCGTGCTGCGGGACGACCGGAGCGTGCTCGAGCTGCTGACCGCCGACTACACCTTCATCAACGAACGGCTCGCACGGCATTACGCCATTCCGAACATCTACGGCAGCCACTTCCGTCGGGTCACGCTACCGGACGCCACCCGGCGCGGGCTGCTCGGGCAGGGCAGCATTCTCGCTGCCACCGCATATCCGAACCGCACGTCGCCGGTGCTGCGGGGCAAATGGGTGCTGGAGAACCTGCTCGGGACACCGCCGCCGTTACCGCCACCCGACGTGCCGTCGCTGGAAGAGACCACGGCTGACGGCACGCCACTCTCGATGCGAGAGGCCATGGAGCAGCATCGCGCGAATCCCGTGTGCGCCAGCTGCCATCGGTTGATGGACCCGCCTGGGTTCGCGCTCGAACAGTTCGATGCGATCGGCCGCTACCGGACCCGGAACGAATCGAACGCACCGATCGACGCATCCGGCGTCCTCCCAGACGGGACCGCGTTCGACGGGGCAGCGGGGTTGCGCGACGCCCTGCTCGGTCGGCCGGATCTATTCGTCACCACGTTGACCGAGAAGCTGATGACCTACGCCCTGGGTCGCGGCGTGGAGTTTCACGACGCGCCAACCATCCGGGCCATCACCCGTGGCGCCACCGCCGATGACTACCGGTTTTCATCGCTCATCCTCGGTGTCATCAACAGCCAGCCCTTTCAGATGCGGAAAACGCGGCCGTCAAACTAAGGACACCTCATGATCATCACGAAGCTTTCGCTCCCACGTCGCACGTTCCTCCGAGGGGCCGGGGCGGCGGTGGCACTACCGCTGCTCGACGCGATGGTGCCAGCGTTGTCCGCGCTCTCGGCCACCGCGGCCGCGCCGGTTCGAAGGCTGGGATTTGTCTATATTCCGAACGGCGCCGTCATGCAGCAGTGGACCCCGGAACAGACCGGCCCAGGCTTCGCGCTGTCGCCGATTCTGCAGCCGCTCGCGCCGTACAAGGACCAGCTGACCGTCGTCAGCGGACTGGCGCACGGACAAGCGGAACCGTTGGGTGACGGCAACGGTGAACATTCCCGAGCCAGTGCGACCTGGTTGAACGGGGTGCATCCGAAACAGACCGAGGGGGCCGACGTGGAGGCCGGCCTGACCGCCGACCAGATCGCCGCGCGCGAGCTTGGCCGGGACACCCCGCTGCCGTCGCTGGAGCTCGCCATCGATATGGACGGGCTTGTCGGCAACTGCGAGAACGGCTACAGCTGTGTGTACCTGAACACGGTCTCCTGGCGGTCGTCGACCACGCCACTCCCGATGGAGAACAACCCTCGCGTGGTGTTTGAACGGCTCTTCGGAGACGGCGGCACGACCGCGCAGCGCGTGGCCGAAATGCGGCGAGACCGGAGCATTCTCGATTCCGTCACCGACGATCTCGCGGCGCTTGAGCGGTTTGTCGGCGGTGGCGACCGCGCCCGGCTCGACCAGTATCTGGAATCGGTGCGGGCGCTCGAACACCGGATCCAACTGGCCGAGGTGCAGAGCGCGAACGCCGAACTCCCCGATCTCGCTCGGCCGGTGGGCATTCCAGAGAGCTACGAAGACCACGTCAAGCTGATGTTCGACCTGCTGTCGCTGGCGTACCAGGCTGATATCACACGCGTATTCACCTTCATGCTTGGACGTGAGCTCGGCGGCCGTACCTATCCACACCTTGGCGTGCCGGACCCGCACCATGGACTGTCCCATCACCGCAACGACCCGGAAAAGCTCGAGAAACTGGCGCGAATCAACACCTATCACATGGGGCTGTTCGCGCACTTCCTCGATACCATGCAGGCGACACCGGACGGCGATGGGTCGCTGCTGGATCATTCCATGGTGCTGTACGGGGGCGGTCTTGGCGACAGCAACGATCACGCGCATTTCAACCTGCCCGAACTGGTCGTGGGAGGTGGTGCCGGTCGTCTCAAGGGCGGTCGTCATCTGCAATACCCGAAGGACACGCCGGTGAACAACCTCCTGGCCAGCATGCTCGGCAAGGCGGGCCTGCCGGCCGAACGGTTCGGCGACGCCACCGGGCAGCTCACGGAATTGGCCGATATCTAGGACGCAGACTCGATGTTTCGTGAACGAGCGCACCAGATGGGTCCGCGCGACCGCGCCGGTGAGGCGAGATACGTGATGTCTCGGAGTCTGGACGCCCGTGGCACCCAGGCGATCCGGTTCGCGGTGTCGACGTGCCTTGCGCTCGCCATCGCGTCGGTCACGGCAGCGGCCCGCGCGGCGGACGCGCCGCTCGTTGACGCGGCGCGCACCGGCGACCGTGACCACGTCCGGACGCTGCTCGCCCAGGGCGCAGACCCCAACGCGCCCGCCGCGGACGGCACAACGGCGCTGCACTGGGCGGCACATCGCGAAGACCTGGCTACGGCCGCGCTGCTGGTAGGCGCTGGTGCCCGCGCCGAAACGGCGAATCGCTACGGCGCGACGGCGCTGCTCGAAGCGGCCACGACTGGCAACGCGGCGATGTTGACGTTACTGCTCGAGGCCGGCGCCACCCCGAACACGGCGATGCCCGAGGGCGAGACACCGCTCATGCGCGCCGCCAGGACGGGTCGGGCGGACGCAATCGACGTGTTGCTCGCGGGTGGCGCGGCGGTCGACGCACGGGAAGCGTGGCGCGGTCAAACCGCGTTGATGTGGGCGACCATCGAGGGCAACGTCGTCGCGGCGCGACGTCTGCTCGCCGGTGGGGCCGACGTGCACGCGCGATCGGCCGGCGGATTCACCCCGCTGCTCTTCGCGGTCCGACACAACCAACACGAGACGTTGCGCGCAGTGGTCGAAGCCGGGGCCGACGTCAACGACCGGCTCCCCAGCGGCATGAGTGCGCTCGCGCTCGCCACGCTGAACGCCCACTACGACCTCGGAGTCTGGCTCCTTGCGCACGGGGCTGACCCGAACGCATCCGAACAGGGGTGGAGCGCGTTACATCAGCTGGTTTGGGCCCGCCGACCCAATCTGGGCTTCAACAATCCACCGCCGTTGCCCACCGGGGTCGTATCCGACCTGGCGTTCGTCGAAGCCTTGGCCGCGCACGGCGCCGATCTCAACGCTCTCCAGAGCAAGGAGCCGCAGGGCGGCGACGGCGCCGGGGCGCCCACTGGATATCGGAACGTCCTCAATCGCGTCGGGGCGACACCGTTTCTGCTCGCAGCCAAGGCGGTCGACGCGGAACTGATGCGACTGCTCCACCGGCTTGGCGCCGATCCATTGCGGCCGAACGAAGATGGGACCACGCCGCTGATGGTAGCGGCCGGCGTCGGCATCTGGGCGGTAGGAGAGAGCCCCGGCACGAACGAGGAAGCGCTCGCCGCCGTGAAGCTGATGTTGGAACTGGGCGACGTGGTGACGACGGTCGACGCCAACGGCGACACCGCCCTGCACGGCGCGGTCATTCGCGGTTCGGCACCGCTCGTGCGCTTCCTCCTGGATCAAGGGGCCGATCTCGAAGCACGCAACGCAAAGGGCTGGACCCCTCTGACCATCGCCGAAGGGGTGTTCTACTCGAACACGGGCAAGCGTTGGCCCGAAATGGAGCGCCTGCTGCTCGACCTCGGGGCCCAACCCACGGTCGAGCAGCCGTAAGGGTCCAGACGCGCGTCAGCTTACTGGCCGGTCTCCAATCCCAAGACCTGTTCGCCGCCTGCGTCATGGAACGCGTTGAGGGCGGCGGCACGACGATCCTGCGCCAGACGGACGAGCGCCTGAAAGTGTGAGCTGCTCCGCAGGGCGGCGAGCCACGGGTCGCGTGTGAGGAAGTCGAAGCAGTTGAACCCTCGCTCGATCGCGCGCCGGAGCCAGGTCTCGGCGTTCGCGACGTCTCCGACCGCAGCCAGGTGGCGGGCAAGATAGAACACGGTGCACGGATCGCGCGGGGAGCTGACGCGTAGAAGGTTCACGTTGATGCGCTTCGCGTCGTCTCGCCGTCCTTCGATCACAGCCCGGGCGGCCACGACGTAGCGGAGGACGATCTTGGGAAGGCCGTCCGCTTCGGTGTGGTGCAGGGTATCCAGAGCCTCCTGCTTGCGACCCAACAAGGCCAGGGCCCACGCCTTGGGAAACGCCGGGTCTTCCACCGAGGTCTCCACGGCGCGTTCGTAATCGCCAAGCGCCAGGAAGCTGTGGGCCACGCTGGTCTTGATGGCCGTGTCCAACCGCGCCGCCCGCTCGTAGGCAGCGACTGAGGCGCGCAGCAGCCCGCTGTATCGGCAGGCCTGGACCAGACCCGCGAACAGTTCCGGGTCCCCGGGATTGTCCGCGGCCCGGGTCAGCAATCGGCGCATCGCATCAGGGCCACGACCGACTTCCACCTCGAGATCGGTATACAGGTTGTGGGCGACTGAGAGATCGGGGTTGATCTCAAGGGCCCGCTTGATCGCCGCTTCCGCCCCAACCGACTCTCCGTGGATGCCCAGCACGCGATAGATGCGGCCCAGGCGTGCCCAGGCCGGGGCATAGCGCGGGTCCAGATCCAGACACGCGCGATACGCATCTCGTGCCTGGGTCCAGTTCTTCGCCTGCTCACTCAGTTGGTTGCCCCGCAAGTACAACTCATACGCCTTGCCGTCGGCCGGCACGTCCTTGCCCAGTACGCGCCGGTCGTGCGCCGTCAGGGGCACGGACAACGAGTCGACAATCCGTCGCGACAAGTCATCTTGCACCTGGAACACGTCGTCGAGCGAGACCTGGGCCGCCTCAGACCACAGCACCGTGCCGCCGCGTCCCTCCACCAGCTGCGCGTTCACGCGCACCCGGTCGCCGGCACGAACAAACGTGCCCGTCAGCACGATGTCGACATCCGCCTTGGCTGCGATCTCGCCAAGGTCGTTCGTGTCACTCACCACCTTCGACGCCGTCACGCTCGACCGGACAACCAGCGAGCCCAGCCCGGTCAACGACGTGGTGATGGCGTCCGGCAGGCTGAAGGCGAGAAAGTCGGTTTCAGCGTCAGGGCGAAGGACCCGGAACGGCAGCACGATCAAGCGGGTCATTCGGATCGCACTCGCTGGTGCGCCCCGACTATCGAGCAGCAGGGCGGCACGCACGTCTGCCGTCATCTCTGCGCAACTCCGATAGCGATCGGCCGGAGCCTTGGCCACCGACCGGTGGATGATGCGGTCCGCGGCGGCGATGGCCGCCGAGCCTCCCAGCACCGGCGGGTGCTCGTGCTGGACAGCGTGGAACAGTTGCAGCACGGTCTTGCCGGAGAACATCGGCTTGCCCGCCAGCATGAAATACAGCAGGTTCCCGGCGGCGAACACGTCGGTCCGCGCGTCTACCGGGGCTCCCGTGAACTGCTCCGGCGATGCGAATTGCGGGGTGCCCAATACGACACCTGGCTGCGTCAGCGCGACGTGTGTGCGATCCGCATCGGACTGCGCCGCTCTGGCGATGCCGAAGTCGAGCAACTTCACGCCATCCGGCGTCAGAAACACGTTCGATGGCTTGAGATCTCGGTGTACCAGACCGCGGGCGTGGATCGCACTGAGCGCCGAGAGCAGGGCAAGCAGATGCTTCAAGGCGTCACTGGCCGGCAACGCGCCACGGGCCACCCGAGCCTCGAGCGACTCGCCTTCCAAGTGCTCCATGACGAGGAACATCTCCTCCCCGTCCTGCGCGATTTCGTAGAGCTGGCAGATATTGGGATGGCTCACCTTCGCGGCGGCTCGCGCTTCACGCCGGAGCCGCTCGCGGGCCTCCTCGTCCGCGCAGGCCTCGCGCAGCATCTTGATCGCGACGGGGCGGTCGAGCTGATCGTCATGCGCCGCGTAGACCACCCCCATCCCGCCCTCACCGAGGAGCCCCTTCACGCGATAGCGCCCAATCGCCGTGCGCATCACCTAGTCACCGATGCGACGTCCTCTTAGAACACCGCGATCGGATTGAGTGGTGACCCGGTGCCACCCTCCACCGGAATCGGACCAGCCGTGAGCATGAACTCCCAGCGGTTCTCGGCCGCGGCGGTCTCCGACAGGGCCTCCAGATCCATGTTGTCGAAGATGTTCGAGCCGAAGCCGGCAATGAGCATCGTATGGACCGGCTGCGTAACGCCGTCGACCAACGACGGCATCACGTCCGTCGCGACATCACTGCCGACCGCGGCCACCCCACGCTCTTTGATCCACGGCAGCACCGACGCGTGAAGACCGGCGCTGTTGCCGGACACCTGCCACGGGCCGAGCGCCGCACGTCGCGCCCACCGCCCGGTCCGGACGAAGATGATGTCACCCGATGACACGGTGATCCCCGCCTGCCGCTCCCATGCTTCGATATCCTCGACATACAGGGGCGTCTGGGGCTCCAGGTAGGGCACCCCCTTCAACCGCGGGAAGTCGAGCAGGATGCCACGTGTGACGATACCGCTCTTGAGATTCTGAATGCCGAACTTCCCGCATCCGTCGGCAGTACTCGCCGAGGGAGGCGTGTCGTTGTACAGCCGGTCGTTCCAGATGAAATGACACAGCGCATCCATGTGGCTGACCCCGTAGCCGTGATAGGTGAACTCGTAGGTGTCGCTGGTCAGGGACCGGCCCATGGTGTGGTTGAACGCGGCATCGGGATTGTCCGGCGCGACACCTGGGATCGGGTTGTGAGCGAGGGACACCGTCACGCCGCTCCGAACCAGGGACGCGGCTTGCCGGGTCTTCTCCGGCGTGATCAGGTTCATGGTTCCGAGTTCGTCGTCGGCACCCCACCGACCCCAGTTCTTCAGCTCCTGAAACATGGCGTCGAACTCCGCCGCGTCCCGCGGGGCGCGGCGCTCCTGTGTCTCAACCACCGCGCCGACGCCAACGATGACCAGCGTCGCGATCGCGGCCGGCCACGCCATGGATATCTTGACCCTGTGTGTCATGGTGTGTGCTCCCTTCTGGATAGTCGCTGCATTATGCCCAAACGCGCCCCGGGTGCCCAGGACATACGAGCGAGACGCCACGCGGGCCAGGGACGCGATGCGGACGGCGTCGATCCTAGAAGTTCCGCAACGGGGCGTTGAAGGGGAGCGACATTGGACGGGATCGTCACATCAGTTGCTCACTGACCACGGGCCACTGACGCCGCGCCCCCGGGGCGAACGCGCAGGCCGCGCGACACCCCGGGGGTGACAACTGACGAACGGGCGAGCTACCTGCTACACGACGCCGGCTGCGGCGGGTGAGTCGGCGGCTTTCTTGACCTCGTCAACGGTTCTCAACTCGTTGTAGACCCGAATCACGCCGAAGGTCCGGCGCGCTTCGCTGTCAGCAATCAGCCTGTCGGCCTCGTCGTAGACGGTTCCCTTCAGGGTGACGTAACCCGTCTTCACGATGATGTGAATCCCTGGGTCATAGCCGATATAGCGCCCCATCGACGGATGATTGAACAGCCGGAGGGCGAGCGCATAGCGGAGGCGCTCGTCACCGATGCCCGGCGACAGGATGTCGATCTCGGTGACGACCTCCTGGACCCCAACCACTTTCGACACACGCTCACGGATCTCCTCTGTCTTGTCCCGAAGTGGTGTCACCTCGCCCCGCAGAGTGACCACGCCGTTCACAACCGAACCGCTGACATGATCGAAGACGGTGTAATAGGGATACCGCTGGATCGCGTCCGCGACCACGATAGCCAGGTCACCATCCGGTCGGGGGGCGACCAGCGTGAGCTGACTGACAACCGCCGCCACCCCATCGGTGCGTTCGGCTCGATCGATGGCCCACTCCAACTCCCAGAGCGAGGCAAGGGTACCGCTCAGCGTCACCTGATCGTTGGCGACCGCCACGTCAATCTTGGCGGCGACTGCCTCTTCGTCGGACAACCGCTGCTCGACCCGCCGCTGCAGGTCAGCCTCGGAGGCCGCCGCCGCACGGCTCGGCGCGCCAACCAGCAACATCATCACGCCCATCGCCAACCACTGTTCGTTCCGTGTGGGTGTCATCGTTCTCATCGCGTGTTCCCCCTTTGCTTGCGGCGTCACCGCCCACCTGGGACCGGCCAATCGCGGGGCCAGCTCTGGCCGGCCCTGCTGGTTGGCTATCCTTCACAGTGCGTGCCACAACACCGCGCGTCGAGAAATCCTCCTAACTACTGTAAACACACAGCTTGAATGACATTGAGCGGTCGCATGCACCTGACGAGGCGTCCACTATAGTGGTCATTCCAGAACGCGTGTGAGTCCGTACTCTCGCTGGCGCGCACGCTCCCCTGGGCGCCCCGCCGCATATAATGAGAGGCCGAATTGCTCGAATCTGGCTCGACCATGGAAAGACACTCATGCCTCAGTCCCTACGACGCGCCGGCCTCCAAGCCGCAGTGACGACAGCGCTGGTCACGATCCTCGCAACCGTTTCCACGTATTCGGCTGAGAACGACAACTGGCCTTCGTTTCGGGGCGCCAATGCCTTGCCCGTCGTCGAAGATGACCCGCGGTTACCCAGCACGTGGAGCCCGACCGACAACGTCGTCTGGAAGACGCCGGTCGATGGGCTGGGTTGGTCATCCCCGGTCGTCTGGGGCGATCGCATCTTCCTCACGACCGTGGTGAGCGAGGGCGAAAGCCAGGAGCCCCGGATGGGGCTGTATTTCCCCTACGGGTCACCGGAGACCAACAACGACCCCCGATTCGAGGCCCCGAAGCCGGGCGAACTGATGGAACGGGAGATCGACGTGCACCATTGGTTGGTGTACGCCTTCGATTTCGAGACGGGCCAACTGGTATGGACGTCAGAAGTCAACGTCGGTGAACCGCAGTTCGACCGCCACTTGAAGAACACCTTCGCGTCGTCGACCCCCGTCACCGACGGAGAGCGTGTGTATGCCTACTTCGGCAATGTCGGGGTGTTCGCGCTCGATATGGCTGGAGAGCTGGTCTGGGAGCGACGCTTCGACGCGGCCGCCACCCGCCTCGGGTGGGGGCCAGCCGCCTCACCCGTGCTCCACGACGACACCGTGTTCATCGTCAACGACAATGACGAGCAATCGTTCGTCGTCGCCCTCGACGCGGCGACCGGCGCCGAGCGATGGCGTGTGGACAGGGAAGAAGGGACGAACTGGTCCACGCCGTTCGTGTGGCAACACGAGGCTCGCACGGAGCTGGTCACCGCCGGGAGCGATCAGGTGCGGTCCTACGACCTCGACGGCAACGAGTTGTGGAGTTTCAGCGGTCTGAACACTATTTCCATTCCACAGCCGTTCAGCGCCAACGGACTGCTCTACGTGACCTCGGGATATGTCGGCGACGCCGTCCGGCCGGTGTTCGCAATCCGGCCTGGCGCCGAGGGTGACATCACGCTCCCCGACGGTCAGCGAAGCAGCGACTCCGTCGTCTGGCATCAGGAAGCGGCCGGTCCGTATCATCCCACTCCGCTGGTCTATGGCGACTCCTACTTCACGCTGCTGGACCAGGGGTTCTACACCGTGCATGACGCGCACACTGGCGAAGAGCAGTACTACAGCGAGGAACAGGTACTGAACCAGGAGGTGCGTCGCAGGGTCGCGGTCGGCGCCGGGGGGTTCACCGCCTCACCGTGGGCCTACAACGGAAAGATCTTCGTCCTTAGCGAAGAAGGCACCACCTACATCATCGACCCCGCAGACGACTTCAACGTCGTGGGCACCAACGAGCTGGGTGAAGTCGCCATGTCGAGTCCCGCCATCGTCCGTGGGAGCCTGTTCATCCGAACCCGCTCGCACCTGTGGCGCCTCAGCAACGCATCGAGCTAAGATGTTCATCGGCCTACGACTTCGGCAGCTCCGTTCCGGCGCGGGGCTGATCGCGCTCTCCGTTCTCCTCGTCGGCAGCGGGACCGGCCGGGCCGCGGCCCAGACGCGGGTACCGGACGGCGAGTGGCATGCGTTCGGTCGGGACGCGGCCAACACCAAGTACTCGCCGCTCGACCAGATCACGGCCGACAACTTCGGCGACCTGCAGATTGCGTGGCGGTGGGCATCGCTCTCGCAAGCCGTCGTGGCGGAACGGGAGCAGATTCGTCCCAGCGCCTTCATGGCGTCGCCGCTCATGGCCGACGGTCTGGTGTATGTGAGCACGGCTCTCGGCCAGGCCGCCGCGCTTGACGCCGGCACGGGCGAGACCGTCTGGACCTACGACCCCCGTATCTACGACTACCTGGAGCGCCCACCCAACATGGGCTGGCGCCATCGTGGCCTCACCTACTGGAAGGACCGCGACAGCGACGACGCGCGGATCTTCATGGCCAACCACGACCTCAAACTGGTCGCCTTGAACGCGCAGACCGGCGCCATCTATCCGGACTTCGGTGAGAACGGGTATATCGATCTGACCAAGGGCTACAGTCGGGAGATCGACGCCTCGCGGATGACGTATTCGTCGCCGGTCGCGGTCGCGGGCGACACCATCATCACGGGGAGCATCGTCCAGGACACCGACATCCGACTCCGTGAAGCCTCGCCGGGAGACGTGCGCGCCTACGACGCCCGCACCGGGGAGATGAAGTGGATCTTCCACACCATCCCGCAGGGGGACGAGTTCGGCGTCGACTCCTGGCAGAACGGTTCGTGGCGCTACAGCGGCCACGCCAACGTGTGGTCCTACATGGCGGTCGACGAGGAGTTGGGCCTCGTCTACCTACCGACTGGCACGCCGTCAAACGACTGGTACGGGGGGATGCGCCCCGGGAACAACCTGTTCGCCGAGAGCATCATCGCGGTTGACATCGACACCGGACAGCGTGCGTGGCATTTCCAGGCCATTCATCACGGGCTCTGGGACTGGGACTTCCCGACCGGGCCGAATCTTCTGACCATCAACGTCGACGGTCGAGAGATCAAGGCCATCGCGCAGGTGAGCAAACAGGCCTTCACCTACGTGTTGGACCGAGCCAGCGGTGAGCCGGTCTGGCCTATCGAAGAACGCCCCGTGCCTCAGGGCAACGTCCCAGGCGAGTGGTATTCCCCAACGCAACCGTTCCCCACGAAGCCGCCGCCCTTCGAGCAACAAGGCAGCCGGCTGGAGGACGTCATCGACTTCACCCCGGAACTGCGGGCGGAAGCGCTCGAGATCATCGAATCCAGGGCACGGTTCGGGCCGATCTTTTCGCCACCCGTCCTGAGAGGAGAGAAGCCCTT
>SXOW01000320.1 GCA_005778315.1 Acidobacteriota bacterium | reverse complement strand
TGCCGCCGACGAGTTGCACGTCGAAATGGCGCATCTTGAGCACGCGCCATCCGGCCTCGCGGACGACGGCGAATGCGTCGACGAGGAGGTCATCGGCCGACTCGCCGTGTTCAGCGCGGAGCCGGAGGGCCGTGGTCCGTTCCCGCAGAGCGTTGTCGCTGAGGGGCGTGATTTCCCGTTCTCGGTCGTTGATGGCCGCGACCTGCGGCTGTAGACGTTTCAGGTCGCGTTCGTTCTGGGTGCCGAATACCTTCCTAAGGACGTTTTGCAGCATCAGATAACGAGCCGATCAGCGTGACTGCCCGAGCGGGCGGGTCCGCGCGACTGAGGTTGACTGGGGGCTGCTGCGCGCAGCAAAGAACGGATTCCTGCATTCCAGGACGGCCCGTGGCGGTGACATGCGGTGCACACTGCGTCGGTCGTCCGATGGGCCTGCCGGATCCTCGCCACGAGGTCGAGAGTCCCGGCCCGCGTCCGCGGTACGATTGTAGGAAAGGGTCTGAACCTCGTCAAGCGCGGCCGCGGTCCGCCGCTGGTGACGAGGGCTCGTCTCAGTTGGCTGACTCTGAGCGTGGCTCGGACCCCAGTTGCAGTGGATTGATCGGGGTCCCGTTGACCCAGATTTCGTAGTGCACGTGGATGCCCGTAGTTCGACCGGTAGCGCCGGCGTAGCCGATGACGTCGCCGCGAGAGACTGTGTCGCCGAGCTCGGTCGCGAACTGCGACAGATGACCGTAGCGCGTGACGAGCCCGAATCCATGGTTGATTTCGATGAGGTTGCCGAAGTCACCGCTGTCCGCCGCTGAGTCGACCACTCCGTCAGCGGTCGCAAAAACAGGTTGGCCGGCGTCGGTGGAAATGTCGACTGCCGGGTGAAATGTGCGCTCGCCGGTGAACGGATCGGGTCGATATCCGTAGCCGCCAGTCACCCGACCATCAACCGGCAGGTTGATCGGCGTCGCGGCCGCGAAGGCCCGTCGGTGGTTGACACCGGCGCTGGCCGCCGTGAGCTGGCCGTCGAGCAGGGACAGGAGGTCGCTCAGGAGGCTGAACGTCTCTCTCGGCGAACTCAATGCCACCGAGCGGAGCACTTGCGCTTCGTCATCGCGGGCGTTATCCGGCAGGCGTCCCATGGCCCGGCGCACCCGAGGATCAACGATGGCATTGTCGCTGAGCTCCCTCATTACGAGCTGGAGGCCGCTGATGCCGCTGGAAAGGTTGGCCGTTGCGGTGCGAAATCGTGCGTTCTCGACCTCCAGCGTCGCGTTCTGCAGTTGCAAATGGTCGATTCGTGTCGTCGCCGCACGGTGAGATTGCACGGTCCACCCCACCGGCAGCGCAAGCACGGCCAGCAGCACCACCACGGCGGGTCGAACCGCCAGTGTGAAGCGGCGCACGACCCCGGTAGAGCGGTCTGCAACGATGAACGAATAGCGCTTCGGCAGCATGCAGTGCGCGAACGGACGGTGATAAAAATCCCCGAACGTTACCATGGAAATGGTGTGAACCCCAACGGGAATGTTTGGCGCCCCGTCCTGCCCCGCTCAGCACGACCGAGTCCGTCCAGGGCTGGTTGGCGTGCCCACGGTGTCTGGCCCCTCGACTCCCTGCCGGCACCTCGTCAGGGCCAGGGTCCGGGCGGTTGCGAGCTGAACCGCTCGCGGTCAGTCCCGGAACGCCACGACTGACAGCGGATAGCGGCTCGTGTGGCCCACGCGGGTGGTGACGACGGGGACTGGTACTGGTAGGGCCGCCCATTCGCGGTCAGCCGCCGTGATTCCAAGCCGGGGCCTCTCATGGCTCTTGCATAGCTCTGGCATGGCTAACGAGGTCCCCATTCCGTGGCATCAGGCGCCGGCCGACATGGAGTCTCGGGTAGCCAGACCGTGGCGTGGCGAAGCTACTCCCGCCGACGCCTGTTACTACACATATCGTTATTGACAACGAAAGATCGCAGAGGTACTCTTTCGCATTGTTTGAGCCAATCTAGTCTGCGCAGTCAGCATTTCCTCACGAGGATAGTGTTCCGCTCGTGTCTCGGTGCTGGCGTGGCGTCAACCAGGGCCCGGGCGGAGCTGCGCTATTCGCTTGTCGAAGCAGCGCCGGTCAATGTCGCGTCGTTCGGAGTTGGGCGACGCGTTCGCAAGATTCGTTCAACTCCCTCATCAACACCGTAGCGAAAGGGACGCGCATCATTATGGACGCTATCATCGACAACCTCAGAGCTGAGCGGGCGACGCTCCTGGCCGCAATCGGCAAGATCGACGCCGCCCTTGCCGCGCTGACGGGGGCCGGCCCGAAGGCTGAGCCCGCGGCAGCCACGGACACGGGTGCGGCGCCGCGGCGGCGCCGCCGCAAGATGACAGACGAGCAGAAGCGCGCCATTTCTGCGCGTATGAAGAAGTCCTGGGCCGCGCGCAAGCGGAAGGCTGCGCGGCAGTAATTGGGCGACGGACGCGGGCAGCCGCCCGCGTTCGGCATCAGTTCCACCTGGTTCAGGTGCTGGTTTTCAGACCGGGACCTGACATTAGTGCCCTGCGCGGGCGATGCCCCATGAGACACCGAACCCGACCGCGGCAAGGGCGCTCCCGCCCAACGCCTGGATGAAGGACGGAGCGACCGCGAAGGTGCGGTAGTCTGCGGGGTCGACGGCCGCGACGAGTTCCTCCGTCGCGAGCGCGATTCCAGCCACGATGTCGCCAACCGCCGGCGGCACCGGCTCGCTGAACGGCCAGAGACCGATGACAGCGCCGCACAACAGCCCCAGCAGAAACCCGAGCGTCGCCCGCTCGTAGGTCGCCAACAGGGTGCGCACGATGTTGCTGACCGCGACCACGCCGATCAGCGCGACCGCAATCGTGGCGCTCACCATCACCGTGGCGTCGACCGGCTTGACCATGCGCCACAACAGCGGTGCGCCCCCAAGGGTCAGACCGATGAAGAGGCAATACATCGCCCATTGATGTCGGTCCAGCAGCGTGCCGATCAGACCGGCGAAACCCGCAATGGCGAGACCGTCCGCCGCGAGTACGCAGCCGAGCAAGAGCAAGACCTTTGGCCGGAATACGAAGGTCGACACGTCTGCCACGGCGCGGATGAACTGCGGGTAGAGTCCAACCGCGAGCAGCATGGTGCCGCCCGAGATTCCAGGCACCAGGTTCGCGAGTCCGATGAGGGTGCCGCCGACGACGCTCCTGATAGCAATCGCCCTATGACCGAAGTCCTCAAGGTGTGGTTGGTTATCTGTGGGTGTGGGCTGCACTATGTCCGTGTGCGATGCGGGCCGATCGCCGATGTC
>SXOW01000319.1 GCA_005778315.1 Acidobacteriota bacterium | reverse complement strand
GTGGGCCGATGGCATGACCGAGGCCGAAATTCGAGCGGCCGCGACCAGTCTGCGGCTCGTCGACGCACGCCACGAGGCGGACCAGACGTGGCGATACTTGCTCGCCGACCCCGACCCCGCGCACGTCCGCGCGCTGCTTGCCGACGAGCGGGTGATGGACACGTCAGGCATCGACCGTAGCCAGGGCGTCGTCGCTCTTGCGACCTTGAGGGCCACGCTCGAGCGGTTCGCCGCGCGTGTCGGCCGCCTCCTCGGGCGTAGCGAAATTTTCCACCGCGACAACGCCGTTCCGTGGCTCTACTATCTCTTTTGGATGGTGCCGTTGGCGGCGTTCAGCCTCGTACTGACCGAGGGCCGCCGGCTCCCGTCGCGCCCGGCCGAAGTCCCCCTCATCCTCGCCGCGGCCGCCCTGTGTGTCGTGACGAACTTCCTCTTTCTGCGGGAACCACTCCCCGCGCGACTGGCGGATGCGACGGCGGTCACCGGCGTTGTGAGCGCCTGGACCGTAAGCGGGATTCGTCGTCGGCTGGCCGCCGTCCCGCCCGGCGCAGCGGTGAGCCCGCGCACCCTGAGGCATGCATCCGGCATTGTGGTGGCGCTGCTGACGACGCTCACGCTCGCCGCCGCCGCGGAACTCGGGTCCGTCGGACGAGTCCTCGCTGCGACCAGGTGGCCTCTGGGCCCGTCCCTGGCGATGGCCCACGCTCGAGAACACCTTCGAGACCTGCGGTTGGAACCGCCGATCGAGCGATTCGGCCGGCCCGGCAGCCAACGACACGCGCTGGGCGAGGTCGCCCGGTACGTCCGGGATTGCACCCGCCCCTCGGACCGGCTCATGGTGACGTGGTTCGCGCCCGAACTGTACTTCTACACAGAGCGGCGATTCGCGGCAGGCGTAGCATTCCTCGGTGAGGGCTTCTTCTCCTCCGAGCGGGACCAGCAACTCGCCGTGTCCAGGCTCGCCTCCCAGACTGTGCCGATCGTCCTCGTCGCGGCCGATCGGCACGACGGGACGTTCCGGTCCACCTACCCCGTGGTGCATGACTACCTCAACCGGGCGTATCGGGTGGTCGCCGAGTTCAGGCCCGAGGGAGGCAGTGATCCACCGGTCGGCGTCCTGGTGTCGAAGCGCGCGACCGCTGCCGGCGTCCACCAGACGATGGGCCTTCCCTGCTTCCGCTCGTAGCGACCCCCTGACCGCGCACAGCCGCTCCGACAGCGACGCGAGCGTCTTGGCCTCGCGCTCGAACCGGGTCAGGCGCTGAGGGGCCGCGGCAACGGCGGCCGGCAGGTATCAGGATCTGGGGGTCCAGAAGAACACTTCCCAGTCCCGCAGCGGTTCCGCGCCTTCAGACACAGACTGGTCGAGTGTGCGTCCGGCCTTGGCAGCCCACTGTTCCATCATCACGAGGCGCTGTGGGCCAAGAATCTCGGTGGCCGTCATGTCGTAAGTCGCGTCGCCGATGCGCAGCTTGCCATCTCCGCCTCGTTCCCGTATACGCCGCGCCCAGTAGCCTCCATCCGGACGAGTTGCCGTGATGACGCCGTCAGGGGTTCCCACCCAGGACAGGTAAATGACCAAAGGGGGAAAACCGGCCTGTTGCATCAACAATGGACCCTGGTGCTGGCCATTCAGGGGAGTGAAGTCCGCCGGGGGATTCGTAGCGGTGCCACCGATAAGGATGCCGGGTGTCCGGTAAATCCCATAATTGGGAAGGTATGGCGCTGTAAACAGCCAGAATAGAATGACACCGACTACGACCACGCCGGATGCGATGCTGGCAATTTTGCCTTTGCTCATTTCTGTCGCTCCTCGTTCTTATTATGTTCACTGCCGCAACGATGCCAGTAGGTGGTGGCAAGCTAGCGCATCCACCGGGCGAATTCAATCAAAGCGATGGCTGCGGCCGGGCATAGGCCGAGACTGCGAGTCGAGAGGAATCTGGGTCATGAGCATGAGCATGAGCGTAAGCACGATGAGCGCACTCGTAGCCGTCGCCGGAGTCATCGGGGCGCTCGTCGTCGTCGCACCCGGGCTCGAGGCGCAAGGGCGTGCCGGGGATCGGGAGACCGTCGCCTACAGCAGTCTCGCCCCGGGCAACTGGGATATCTACCGGTTTGACCACCCTGGGACGACGCCACAACGATTGACGTCCGATCCCGGGCTCGACTACAACCCGGTGGTCTCGCCGGATGGCCGCTGGATGGTGTTCACGTCTGAGCGCACCGGCAACCCCGATCTCTACGCGCTCGATCTCGAGCAGCTCGGGGCGCCCGTGCGGCTGACCCTGGGCGATGCGATGGAGGACGGGGCCGACTTCTCCCCGGACGGGCGCACGCTGGTGTTTGTCAGCTCCCGCACGGGCGACCCGGACGTCTACACGATGCCGTTCCTGCCCGGGGACTCCGCCGCGGAGGACGCCGCGATCAACCTGACACGACACGCAGCCGGTGACTACAATCCGGCCTTTTCGCCAGACGGCACACGGATTCTCTTCTCCAGCAGCCGCAATGCCGACGACGTCGTGTCCGGGCCCTCGGCCGCGGCCGGCTACGACGCCAGCGAGCTGTATCTCATGGAGGTGGACGGCACGAATGTCCGACGGTTGACGCAGCAGGAGGGCTGGGACGGCGCACCCGCCTGGTCCTCGGAGGGCCAGGCCGTCCTCTTCTACTCGGAGCGCGAGGGCGAGTCCCGGATCTTCGAGATGCCGCTGGACGGCTCGGCGCCGCGGGCCCTCAGCCCAGCCGATCACGGCGCGCTGTCTCCGGTGGCCGCCCCCGGCGGCCGCGTGGCGTTCACCCTCCGCCGCGGCGCGCAGTGGAGCGTCGTGTCGGTGGCTTCGGGCGGCGCCGATCTCCGGGTCGAAAGCGACACGGCGCGGGACTACTGGGGACCGACGTTCGATCCGTCCGGTCGCGTGCTCGCGTTCGGGCCGGGCCCGTCCGATGAGGCGGCGCGGTTCGCGGGCGACGTGCCAGGACCGTTTCTGGTCCACCCGACCCGGTCGGTGGAGCTTCCAGACCGCACGCTGGCGCTCACCGGCATTCGGGGCTATCTGCCCACCCTGCACCCGAGCGGGGAGGAGGTGGCGACCAGCGAAGCGTTTATCCGTCTCGTCGTGACCAGGCTCGACGGCACCGGCAAGCGCGTGGTGTTCGACCGGGGGCATGACGAGGGCTATCGCGGCGACGAGTCCCCCTGGTGGCCGTCGTGGAGTCGCGACGGCCGGTGGCTGGTCTTCGGCGTGGGCGCACCGTTCGGGGGGCCCATCGACGACGTCGACATCTGGCGGAGCCGGCCGGATGGCACCGAGGCGATCAACCTGACCGCGGATTCCCGGACCAACGACGCCTTGCCGCACCTGTCACCGGACGGCCGGCAGATCGTCTTTCGGACCATGCGTGACGGCAACGCCGAGATCTACGTGATGAACATCGATGGCGGCCAACCGCGCCGACTGACCGACCATCCCGCGACCGATACCATGCCGGCCTTTTCCTCGAAGGGCGACCGGATCGCCTTCACCTCGCTGCGGGACGACGACTACGAGATCTACCTCCTGGCGCTGAACGCCGATGGCGGTCCGGGACGGCTGGAACGGCTCACTGACAGCCCCGGCCGCGACATGCATCCGAGGTTCTCGCCCGACGATCAGTGGCTGATCTTCACCTCGGAGCGAGGGGGGCTGAACGACGAGCTGCCGCTCACGCGCGTGGTGTTTCAACCGCAGCCCTACGGCGAGATCCACGCGATGCGGCTGGCGGACCGGCAGGTGATCCGTTTGACCCACAACAAGTGGGAGGACGGGCCGTCCGACTGGGTGAAGTAAGGCGGCGGCTCGACCAGAAATCCCGCGCCTGGGGTCAGTTGCTCGATCCGCACGCACACTGAACTCGCCGTCGAGCGGCGTATCTCCGTGAGCTTCCCGAGCACAACGTGCGATCAGGCCCGACGACGCCCTGGGACCAGGCCCAGAGACGGGCTGCGACGTGCGTGGCCAGAAGTTGCTATCGTCTGGCTCCGTCGACTCGGTGTCCGCGGGCTCGGGAGCGAGCACCGCACCGGGGTCGACCCAGTCGACACGCCCATCGCGTCAGATGGGCACCTGCGGCGACCCCTCCGGTTGTTACGAGCCGGGCAACGCGAACGCTATGAGTCGCGGGCCACCTCCGACAGTCAGCGCGATGTACTGCCGCCCGTCGACCATGTAGGTCATCGGGGTGCCGATGGCCCCGCTCGGCAGGTCGACCGACCCGAGTTGGGTCCCGTCGGTCTTGTCATACGCGACGAGTCGCGGCCCCTCGTTCGTGCCACCCGCGGTCAAGCAATACAGCAACAAGGTCTTGGTCAGCAACGGGCCATTGAAGCCGTTGTCGCCCCCGAGCGGCGGCAGATTCAAGTGCCGGAGTTGTGGGTGATTGCGGTAGCGATTGCCCTCCCCGGTCGGCACCCACCATCGATGGTCGCCCGTGTTGAGGTCGATTGCGGTCATGCGCGAGTAGGGCGGCTTGAGCAACGGCAGCCCTTGCGGCATCTGTGGTCCCTGCGAGTTGTCCGGCCCGGTGAGCATCTGTTGTTCCGGGGCGCCGTGGGTGTAGTCGACGGTGGCG
>SXOW01000004.1 GCA_005778315.1 Acidobacteriota bacterium | reverse complement strand
TCGATCTCGGTCCCGAGGGTGGAGCCGACGGGGGGCAGGTCGTGGCGGTGGGGACGCCCGAGCAGATTGCCGTGTCCGAGGTGTCGCACACGGGACGTTACCTGCGGCCGGCCCTCGAGCACGGTCGGTCTCACGTCTACCCCGAAGAGCGAGCCTAGCTAGTCCTGGACCCGCCGGATGCCCGACGTATGGTACGATCGGCCGCCTTTTTCTGTTCCTCATTTCCGCGTGCGTAGACTGACGACAGACTCACCCGTTTACTTCCTATGGACACCATTCAAGCGACACGCCTGCGCAAGGGCAACCTGGTCAAGATGAACGGCGAGCTGTATCGCGTGCTCGAAATGGTCCACCTCACACCCGGGAAGGGCAAAGCGTTCGTCCAGGTGAAGATGCGCAATGTCCGGGCGGGGACACAGCTCGACCACAAGTTTCGGTCGGCGGATGTCATCGAGCGAGCGACGCTGGACGACCGCGAGATGCAGTTCAGTTATCGCGAGGGCGACACGTTCCACTTCATGGATCTCGAGACGTACGATCAGATCGAGATGACCGCCGAGTCGCTGGGCGATTCAGTGAACTACCTGCTGCCAGACGCCACCATCAAGGTGTCCTTGTTTGAAGGGGTGCCGGTGGGACTGGACCTGCCGTTGACGGTCGACCTGAAGGTGCTGGAGACGGCGCCCGCCATCAAGGGCGCCACCGCGAACGCGCAGCTCAAGCCGGCCACTCTGGAAACCGGTCTCGTGGTGCAGGTACCGCCGTTTGTCAATGACGGCGACACGGTGCGGATCAACACTGAGACGGGCGACTATCAGTCGCGGGCCTAGCAGGAGCCCCGCCCGGAGCTGGTGCCCAGAGTCGTGGCCACGAACGACCTGTCGCGCGTGTTTATGTCGGGCGTCCTCCCGAACGCGTTGCTGCTCCTCGGTGTCGGGTTTCTCGTCGTCAATCTCCGACTTCTGGGCCAGTTCGTCCGGTTCCGACGCGTGCGCGCGACGGCGGAGTTGACGTGGCCGGGGCGACGACCCCGCTCCTACGGGATCTCGCTGGCGCTTGGCCTCGTCTTCGGCACCCTCGTCTTCTTCAAGCTGGCGATGCAGCAACGTCCGCCCTTCGACGCGTTCGGAGAGGGGATGATGTTCATTTATTACGCCTATGCCTTTCCGCTGAGTCTGCGCATTGGGCACGGGTTCTACGAGGATGGCATCTGGTCGGAACGGGGATTTGTCCCCTACGCCGAGATCGACGGGCTCTCCTGGCGCGAAGACCAGCACCTGACGCTGGTACTCATTCACCGCGCCAAGAAGCTCGTTTGGCACCTCGACGTGCCGCAGGAGCGCTACGGCGAAGTGCGGCGGTTGCTGCGCGACAAGATCGCCGCCCACGACATTCACTTCACCGGCAAAGGGTTCGACCTCGGAGCCGACGAGCGGGAAGTGGTCTGATGGGTGATCACGCGCGCCGTCTAGTCAAAGAAAGGAACACCGCCATGAGAGGGACGTGCTCAGTTCCGGTCGTACGGGCACTCGGCGCCAGTGCGTTGCTCGTGTCCGTCGTGGTCCTCGCCGTTGTCGGGGTCGTCGGTGTCGGCACCGCGTGGGCGCAGCCGCGGAAAGACGCCACCCCTGTGCGGCAGAACCCCAACATCGACCGTCCGATTACCAACGAAGCGTTCGAGAGTACGGTCATCAACTTGCTCCAGCAGCTGGTGGCCGCCTACGGCCCCATCGCCAACAGCAACGACCGGCCGAATCCCTACACCCGCATCGAGCCGTTCGGCGAGCCGCCGCCCGGGAACGATGGCGAGTGGGCCGCAGTCATTGGGGCCGAGGGCGGGCCTGACGGCAACCTGTATGTGCTGCACCGGTGTCGCTCGAACTCGTGCGAGGGTCGTTCAGAGCCGCCCATCGTCAAGCTGGATCCAGCCACCGGGCAGCGGCTCGATGCGTGGGGCCAAGGCTTGACCGCGTTTCCGCACGGACTGCACGTCGACTACGACGGCTTCGTCTGGATTGCGGACGTTGGTCGGGGCGATGCGCCGGGCGGACACCTCGTGCGCAAGTTCAGCCCGACCGGCGAACTCATGATGACCATTGGCGAATCCGGGGTGGCCGGCGATGGTCCCAACCAGCTCCGCGAACCGACCGATGTTGTCGTGGCCAAGGACGGCACTGTCTTCATTACCGAGGGGCATATCAAGAACGGGCCGGACTCGCGCCTGTCGAAGTTCTCGAGCGACGGGACGCTCGTGCTGCGCTATGGCACCACCGGCCAGGGGCACCTGCAGCTGAGTGCGCCGCACGCCATCGCCATCGATACGCAGGGCCGTCTGTTCATCGCCGACCGTGACAACAACCGACTGATGATCTGGGACCAGGACGGGGGTTATATCGACCAGTGGCAGCAGTTCGGACGGCCCAGCGGTATCTACATCGACCACACCGACACGATCTACGTGGCCGATTCGGAATCATGGGGACCCGACAACCCTGGCTGGAAGAAGGGGATCCGCATTGGGAGCGCCCGCACCGGGCAGGTGCACTACTTCCTGGAAGATATCGAGTCGCAGGATATGGCGCACAGCGGGGCGGAGGGGGTGGGTGTCGACCGGTTTGGCAATGTCTACGGTGGTGTCGTGCGACGCCAGATGCTTGAACGACACGACCCCCCGGCGGTGCAACCCACCCGCGGGGCCACCTGGGAACCATGACGCTGCCACCGGTCCTGGTGAACGCCCGGCGCGTCCGACGACTGGTCCCGGCGACCAGACGAGGCCACCACGGGCGCCTAGGACAGCCAGCCCCTCACGATGCCGATGAACCCAGGCCCGCTCGCAATGGGGTCGCCGATCCAACCGGGTGGCACGAGCCAGACGAATGCGAGGATCGCGATGACCATCAGGTCGTACTGCCACGTGGCGCGCTCGAACGTCCAGTACAGCGCGTGCCAGACGCCCCGTAACGGAAGGGTCAGAATCGAGGCGCCCAGCCAGGCGGGGCTGGCCTCCTGGCCTTTCAGCGCCCGCCAGGTGAAGTAGATGCGGTCCACGACGGTCACCACCGACAACACCAGAATGACCCAGAGGATGCCGCTCATCCGATTGGTAAACGCGCCAATCATCACGAGCACGATCCGCTCAGGCCTTTCCATGAAGCCGACCTTACACTTGTCGATGATCGACTCGGCGCGCGCACGGGCGTAGCTGGTCATCACCGAGAAGATCATCGCGAGGGCCGCGACCATCACATAGTCGGTGCGCCCAAGCTCCGCGTAGAGATAGATGACCCCCACGAACAGGGACAGGTCCGAGAACCGGTCCATGACCGAATCCCAGAATCCGCCGAAATCAGAACTGGTGTTGGTGGCGTCGGCCACCTTACCGTCGATGAAATCGAAGATGTTGCCGCCCAGCATGATGAATCCGGCGGAGACGAACTCGCCCCGCGCGAACTGCCAGGCCGCGCCGAAGTTGATGATCACGCCAATCAGCGTGAGCGTGTTCGGGTGAATCTTGAGCGCGACGCACACGCCGATAATGGCGCGGAGCGGGAACATGCAGGCAGCGCCGATGGCGCCTGTAAACGTCATGGATGGGAAAACGGGCCGGTTGGTGGCCGGTATAATGTCCCTGGGGGTGCACGAGCCGGCGTGGTCCCTGCCAGGATTCGCCCCACCGCCGGCACGGTCCACGCAGTGTA
>SXOW01000318.1 GCA_005778315.1 Acidobacteriota bacterium | reverse complement strand
CATGACCTGGCCGCGAGTGACAACCCGGTACTGCGCGGGGCGCACGACCTGATCACCCGGCTGGCCCCCGAGCCGCACCGTCGCACGTTCATGAAGCCCTTTCACCAGGAACAGGGAGCGGAGTTCTGTTCAGCCTGCCACAAGGTGCACCTGGACGTGCCCGTGAACCGCTATCGGTGGATTCGGGGGTTCAACGACTACGACAATTGGCAGGGGTCTGGCGTCTCGGGCCAGGGGGCGAGGTCGTTCTACTACCCCGACCGCCCACAGACGTGCGGGGGGTGTCACATGCCGCTGGTCGCCTCTGACGACCCGTCGGCGGAGGATGGCTTCGTGCGGTCCCATCGATTCCCCGGAGCCAACACCGCCCTGCCCCACGTCAATGGCGACCCGGTGCAGCTCGCGGCGGTGCAGGACTTTCTGCGTGCCGACGCGGTCTCGATCGACGTGTTTGGCATTGCGCGTGTCGACGAGCGACCGTCTTCGACGCCACCCGCGGCGCGTACGGCGGAGCCGCGGCTGTCGAGCACGTTCGGCGTCGGCGAAGAGTCGGGCCGGTTTGGGGCCAGCGCGGTCATCACCGGACCGCCCGCGGAAGTGGTTGGGCCCCTTGACGTGACCGCGGTGGCGGTGCGGCGAGGGGACTCGGTGCGCGTGGAAGTGGTCGTGCGGACACGGAAGGTAGGCCATTTCTTCCCCGGCGGCACCGTGGATGCGTTCGACGTGTGGGTCGAATTCGAAGCCGTCGACAACACCGGACGCGTGTTGCTCCATAGCGGCGCCGCCGCTGATGACGGACGTGGTCCGGTGGATCCCGGTGCCCATCGGTACCGCAGCCTGCAGCTTGACGGACACGGCAACCCCATCAACAAACGCAACGCCTGGATGACGCGGTCGGTGGCCTACGTGCGGCTCATTCCGCCCGGCGCGGCGGATACCGTGCACTATCGTCTCCGCGTGCCGGAGGACGCGGGAGACCGCATCACGCTACGCGCGAAGCTGAACTACCGGAAGTTCGCCTGGTGGTACACCCAGTGGGCGTTCGCGGGCGAGCGGGCCGACTCGGCCACAGACCCGGCCGTGAGTGCGGCCTACGACGATGGCGAGTGGACGTTCACTGGCGACACGTCCGATGTCTCCGGCGGCCTCAAGGCGATACCGGATATTCCGACGACGGTCATGGCCGAGTCGGAGGCGACACTGGACGTGATCGATGCCGGGGCGGTGTTGCCGGACGTGACAACCAGGCCTGATCCACGGACACGCGAACGGTGGAACGACTACGGCATCGGTCTGTTGTTGCAGGGCGATGTGCGAGGGGCGGAGGCCGCGTTCCGTCGCGTGATGGCGATCGATCCCGACTACGTTGACGGGCCCGTCAATGTGGCGCGTACGAAGATTCAAGAGGGCGACGTCGAGGCCGCGATTCCGTTGCTCGAGCAGGCGCTGGCGTTGTCACCAAGTCTGGCCCGCGCCCGCTTTTTCCTGGGAACCTCGCTACGCACGCTCGGCCAGTATGAGGACGCGATGGCGCATCTGGAGGCCGTCCGACAGCAGTATCCACGAGACCGCGTCGTGCTCAACGAAATCGGCGGGATCCAGTTCCGTCAGCGGCGTTTCGATGACGCGGTCCGGACGTCCGAAGCGGTGCTGCGGATTGACCCCGAGGACCTGCAGGCCCACTACAACTTGATGCTCAGCCATCAGGGCGCCGGACGGGCGGACGATGCGGCCCGAGAACGCGCGCTCTACGAACGGTTCAAGGCGGACGAATCGGCGCAGGTCATCACTGGCGACTTCCGGCGCGCCTCGCCAGCAGACAACAACGAGCGGCAGGCGGTGCACGAGCACGGTGACGCGACCGGTGGCCTCCAGGCAGGAGCGACCCCATGATCGACCGCCGTCTCCTGTGGTGTGGTCTGGCCGCGCTGGTCTGCGTGGTTGGAGTCAGCGCCTGTGCGCGGCCGGCGGACCAGCCAGCGCCGGTGTCGCCCGAATACGAGGACACGGTTCGCGCGTTCTATCAAGGACTTGCGGCGCTGGATGTGGGTCTGCTGGAGGATGCCGAAATCTCGTTCGAGCGGGCTGCGGCGCTGTCGCCCGATGAGCCAGCGATTCGGGCCAACCTGGCCGTCGCGCAGGTGGGGTCCGGCAATGACGAGGCGGCCGCGGTGGAACTTGAGGCGGCTCGCGCGTTGGCGCCCGAGAGCAGCGAGCTGGCGTTCCTGCAAGGCCAACTGGCCAGCTTTGGCAGCCGGTTCGCTGAGGCCCAGACGCTGTTCCGCGAAACCCTGGCACTCGAGCCCACGCACGTCATGGCGAGATTCGCGCTGGCGCAACAGCTGGAGGGGGACGATGGGGTCGACGGCGCGGATCCTGAGGTCAGGGTGCGCGAAGCCCAGCAGTTGCTCGCGTCGTTGCTGAGCGACGTGCCGGACAACCTTGCGGTTCTGGTCGAGCATCTCAGACTGTCCGCACAGCGGTCGGACGACGTCGGGGTGGCTGCCAGCCTCGGGCGGCTGCAGACACTGAGCGGGGCGTGGCCGACGGTGGCCGTGACCCAATTGACGGCGGCGGCGGCGGCGGCGGCGGCCGGCGACTTTTCACGCGCTGCGACACTGGCTCGCCTCTTGCGCAACGTGCTGGTCCGGTCACCCGAGTTCCGGAAGGATCAGGCGGCCGTCAGCGTGAGCGCGGAATTGGTCGCGGAGCCCCTGCGACACTTTCTCACCCTGCCGCCGGTGATGGCCATGGCGGCGCCCCCCGACGAGACCTTGGCGTATCTGAGCGAGCCGGTTGGGGAGAGCGCTCGTCTCGCAGGCAGCGGTCAAGGCGGACAGGTGACTATCCTGCCGCCGAGTGAGGGGGACGCGCCGACCCTGCTGTTCGGCGACGTCGCCAGTGTTCGGCGTCTGGATCGGTCTCCGCGCGGAACCGACCCCGTCTTCCCCTCCGGTCCGGACGCAGTGGCTCCTACCGCCGACGGGGTCTTGGCGCTGGACTGGAATGGCGACTACCGGATGGACCTGGCCTTGGCCGGCGCCGGTGGTGTGCGACTGTTCGTCCAAGGTGAGGACGGGCACTTCGAGGCGTCGACCCCGGTGGCGCCGGTCGACGGTCCCGGGGGCCCTGGGAGCCCTGGGAAAAATGTGCCGAGCTACGGCGTCTGGGCCGCGGACACCGAAATGGACGGCGACCTGGATCTGGTGTTGGGCACCGTATCCGGGCCACCGTGGGTCTTGCGGAACAACGCGGATGGCACATGGCGCCCCGAGCAACCGTTCCCGCCTGTCGAGGGGCTGCGTGGATTCGTGTGGGGGGACCTGGACCGCGACGGTGACCCGGACGGAGTGCTGCTTGATGCCGCCGGTGTGGTCCATGCGGTGGAGAACCTCCAGGCCGGCCTGTTCGAACCCTGGCCCGCCCCGAGTCCCGCGACCGATGCGCTCGCTCTGACGATGGCCGATCTTGACGCCGATGGCTGGCTGGATCCCGTCACGCTCGATATCAGCGGTCAAATTCGGCGGCACGGCTGGGGGGCGGACGGGTGGACCACCGAGACGTTGGCGACGGCCGCGCCGTCGGCGCCCGGGGCCGCGGTAGGGTCAGTCCGTATCTGGGCCGCCGACCTCGACAACAACGGTGCGCTTGATGTGGTCGTGTCCGGCGTTGTGGGGACCGCGGTGTGGCTCGGCGACGAACGGTCGCGGCTCACGCCGCTCGATCTGGCCGTGCCGGCCGAGGTGTTCGACCTGGCCGATCTCAATGCCGACGGCCAGCTGGATCTGGTCGGTCTCGACGACGGCGTGCCGGTCCGTCTGCTCGGCGGTGGGACGGCCGGCTACCGGTGGCAGGAGATCCGACCTCGGGCGCACATCGCCGCCGGCGACCAGCGGATCAACGCCTTCGGGGTCGGTGGCGAAATCGAGGTGCGGGCCGGGTTGCTCGTCCAGCGGCAGGTATTGACCGGCGCCCCGGTGCACGTCGGATTGGGCGTCCAGCCCCAGGCCGATGTCACCCGGATCTACTGGCCCAACGGGGTCATGCAGGCCGATTTCTCGTTCGCGGCCGGCCAGGTGATTGTGGCGGAGCAGCGGCTCAAGGGGTCCTGTCCGTGGCTCTTCGCCTACGACGGTCACGCCATGCACTTTGTGACCGACTTTCTCTGGCGTTCGCCGCTCGGTCTCCGCATCAACGCGCTGGACACGGCTGATATCGCCCAGACCGAAGATTGGGTGCTGGTCCGAGGCGATCAGCTGGCGCCGCGCGATGGCGTGTATGACCTCCGCGTGACGGCGGAACTCTGGGAGACCCACTTCTTTGACCATGTGTCTCTGCTCGTGGTCGATCACCCGCCCGCCACGGAGGTCTACGTCGACGAGCGGTTTGCCCGCGAATCACCGACGTTGCAGGCGCATGTGACCGGTCCGTCTCGGCCGGTGCGGCGCGCATGGGACGATCTGGGCGCCGACGTCAGCGCGCTTGTCCAGACCCGCGACCGGGACTACGTCTCGACGTTTGAACGGGGGAGTCACCAGGGCGTCACCCGTGACCACTATCTGGACATCGAGCTCGATCTGCAGGACGGGTCCACGGGCGAATCGGACGGGGACGGCATCTGGCTGCTCGCGCACGGGTGGGTGTATCCGACCGACAGCAGTATCAACGTGGCGTTGGGACAGGGACAGCACGCCGCGCCGCGCGGCGTGGCGCTGGAGGGTCTCAACGAGCGGGGGCCGTGGGTGGTCCTGCATCCGGATCTGGGTTTTCCGGCCGGGAAACAGAAGACCATGGTGGTGGCGGTGCCGCCACTCCCAGGGGGACACGTACCGCAGCGGTTGCGCCTGCGCACCAACCTCGAGGTGTATTGGGACTGGGTGGGCCACGCACCGCGACTGACCAAGCCGCCGCTGGAGACCCACCGGTTGGCGCCGACGACCGCCACGCTGAGCTATCGCGGCTACTCACGGACGGACCTCATTGGTCCGCGCGGACTGGAAATCCCCCGATATGACCTCGCCAACATTCGACCGCGGTGGCGCGATCTGGAGGGGTATCACACACGGTTCGGCGACGTGCGCGAACTGCTGGTCGACACCGACGACCGGTACGTGATCATGAACGCCGGCGACGAGATGCGGTTCGAGTTCATGGCGCCCGAGCCGCCGCCCGAGGGGTGGCGTCGCGACTTCGTGCTCATAGGAGACGGCTG
>SXOW01000317.1 GCA_005778315.1 Acidobacteriota bacterium | reverse complement strand
CTCGGCTTCGTCGTCTACGAGGCGAACCTTCGCTTCAAGGAGGGGGCCGTCTTCGGCGACGAGCTCGAGATCCGGACGACGGTTGAGGTGAAAAGCGAGTTCCGGGCCGTGTTCAAGCAGACCGTTTGGCGTCACTCCAGAGCGAGCAGCCCCTCCCGGATAATCTTCTCGGCGGCGAGGTCGGCCGCGGTCACCGGCGACCCATCTGACTTCGCCTGAACCCAGGTATCTTGGGCGTGGTAGTGACAGAGCACAACCTCCCCCGCACGTTGCGCAATGTCCTTGACCGCTTCGAGCGTCACCATGGCGCCGGCAGTGTAGCAGGTCGCCACACCGCAAGACGACGCGACCCGGTGGCCGGCATGCCAGGAAGCCCACCCCTTGACGAAAGGGCGGGTGGGGGATGACAATGGGCGACGTGACGATGCACATGCGCGCCGCCTGTCGGTGTTGCTGTTGTCCGGAGGTCCTCTGGGCCCCCGAGCTGACGGTCGCGCGGCGCATGGCGCATGCAGCAATCTGATACAAGCCACACGCGAATGACCAAAGCCCGGGGGCCACACGCCCCCGGGCTTTTTTTGTTTGAGCCCGCAAAAACGCAGATCCGTCGCACGCACGCACGAGGCGCACCATGTTTCAAGAATTCGCGATGGGATCAGTCATCACCGGACGGAAAATGACAATGACCGCAACGCTTGAAGAGCAGGGCCGACAGGACATCGAGGAAACGGGTCGGGCGCTGGAAGGCAACTCGCCGCTTGAGATCCTCCGATGGGCAACTGACGCGTACGGCCCACGATTGACGTTCGCCACCGGTTTCGGAGCCGAGGGGTGTGTCCTGCTGGACTTGATCGGGCGACACACACTCCCGATCGACATCTTCACCCTGGATACCGGCCTCCTGTTTCCCGAGACGTATGACCTGTGGCGGCGACTCGAATCCCGGTATGGGTTCACCATTCGGGGTGTCGGACCCGAGCTCTCCGTCGAGCAACAAGCGACCGTCCTCGGGCCTGAACTCTGGACACGGGACCCGGACCAGTGCTGCGACACGCGCAAGGTCACACCCTTGACCGCACAGTTGGCCGGATTCGACGCCTGGATCACCGCGATCCGCCGCGACCAGACCCGCACTCGCGTGAGCGCGCTGGCCGTGGAGTGGGATCAGAAATTCGCACTCGCCAAGGTCAATCCACTGGTCCGATGGACCAAGAGAGACGTGTGGGCTCACCTCCTGAAGCATGAGGTGCCGTACAATCCGCTCCACGATCGTGGTTACCCCAGCGTCGGATGCGTCCCCTGCACGAGCAGGGTCGCGGCTGGCGAGCACGACCGCTCCGGTCGCTGGCGGGGCACAGCCAAGACCGAATGTGGTTTGCACGTGGATGTCACTGGGGCCGACCAGGTCACGCCGTCGGGGCCCCTTGCGTGATCCTTGAGGGCGTCGTAGCCCCAATTCTATGACCGGGCCAGCGCCGCTGTTTCCCGTCTTTCTCAAACTGACCGATCGCGCTGTCGTCGTCGTAGGGGGCGGGCCGGTTGCGACCTCCAAGTTGCGAGCCTTGCTCGATGCGGGCGCGCAGGTCACCGTCGTGTCGCCTGAGGTCACGCCGGAGATCCAGGCCAGTGGGGTATCGATACGGCGACGACCGTTTCAGGCGACCGATCTCGACGACGCGTGGCTGGTGGTGGCGGCGGCCCCGCCCGATGTCAACCGTGACGTGGCCGCGGCCGCGGCGGCGCGGCGTCTCTTCGTCAACGCGGCGGACGACCCGGCCCATGCGAGCGCGTCTCTTGGTGGTGTCCTGCGCCGAGACGGCGTCCCCGTGGCGTTTTCGACCGATGGCGAGGCTCCCGCGCTGGCCGGGCTCATTCGGCAGGCGCTCGAAGCACTCCTGCCGGAGTCCGAAGTGAGTCGCTGGGTGGCCACGGCCCAGAAAGAGCGCACGACGTGGTTGCGTGAGCACGTACCGATAGAGCGTCGCCGGCCCCTGCTCTTGCAAGCGCTGGCCGCCCTCTACAAGGATCGCCCGTGACTATGAGCCCAGGATGACGGGGAGTACCGGATGCGTGTCACTGGTCGGGGCAGGTCCTGGATACCCGGACCTGCTCACCGTCCGGGCTGTGGCACGACTCAAAGCGGCTGATCTCGTGTTGTACGACGCGCTCGTGTCGCCGGAGGTCGTGGCGCTGGCCGACCGGGCCCAGCGTTTTTGTGTCGGGAAGCGAGCCGGTCGCAAGTCCGTCCAGCAGGGGACGATCGTCCGCCTGATGATACGGGCGGCGCGACGTGGCCGCCGGGTCGTCCGCTTGAAATGCGGCGACCCCTACGTGCTCGGGCGCGGCGCCGAGGAGGCTGTCGCGCTCAGGGCGGCGGGCATTCCGTTTGACGTCGTGCAGGGGGTGACCAGCGCGGTGGCGGCGCCGGCCCTGGCCGGAATCCCACTCACGCACCGTGGACTCGCCTCCGGATTTGTGGTCATCTCCGGACACAGTGATACGAGCTACGGACCGGTCCTGCGCTCACTGGAGCCCGGATCGGCCACGGTCGTCGTGCTGATGGGCCTGGCAAATCGGCACGCTATCGCCGCGTGTCTCCTCGAGCGGGGGTGGGCCTCCAACACGGCGGCCGCCGTCGTTTTTGCGGCTGCGAGTTCGCGCGAGCGGATCTGGACAGGTACACTCCGGACCCTTGGCGACACGCCCGACGCCGAGGACGTCGAAGATCCCGGTACGATCGTGGTCGGCTCGGTGGTCGACCTGCACGCTGTGCTGACAGATGTCGGGATGTCTACGCCGGCCGCTGAAGGGAAAGGCTGAACTATGACCTGGAAACTCGCACTGGGCGAACGCGTGCCCGGCGACCTGGCCCGCGAGATTGACACGTTCGAGAACCAGATGGCCCTGAAGCGCCAGGGCAAGATCGACGACAAGGTGTTCGCCGAAACCAGGCTGCGACGTGGGGCGTATGGCCAGCGATACGACAACGGCCAGCGCAATGATGGTACTGGAGTCAAACCGCTTCCCTTCCCATCGGGCGGTCAGACCAAGGGGCCGGACACGGTCTGGGACGCGCCGGGCATGCAGCGGATCAAGATCCCTTTCGGCGGCCTCACCACGGACCAGATGGAGACCCTGGCCGAGCTCGCCGAGGAGTACAGCGACGGCGTGGTGCACATCACCACACGCCAGGACGTGCAGCTGCACTACCTACACATCGACGACACCCCGGACTTGATGCGGCGGCTCGCCGCGGTCGGCATTACCACACGCGAGGCGTGCGGCAATACGGTGCGTAACGTGACCGCCTGCCCCATTGCGGGTGTCTGCCGGGACGAGCCGTTCGACATCACGCCGTATGCGCAGGCCTCAATGCGCTTTCTGCTCGGACACCCGGACACGCAGGACTTCGGCCGGAAGTTCAAAGTGGCGTTTTCCGGATGCCGGCAGCACGCCTGCGGGCTCGTCAACATGCACGACTTCGGCGCGATCGGCGTGACCCGGGACGTGGACGGCGTCATCCAGCGGGGCTTCGAGGTGTATGTCGGTGGCGGACTGGGCGCGGTCCCTCACGAAGCCAAGCTGTTCGAACCGTTCATGGCGGAGGAGGAGATTCTCCCCACCCTCCAAGCCATCTCGCGGGTGTTCGCACGGCTCGGTGAAAAGAAGAATCGCGCCAGAGCCCGCATCAAATTCCTCGTGGCACAGCTCGGCGTGGATGAGTTTCGCCGTCTGGTGCAGGCAGAGCGCGCCAGTCTCCCGAACGACGATCGCTGGACCACATATCTGGACGAACTGCCGGCCTACGGAGAGCAGCCGCTGAAGACCGGCGAGCCGCTGGCAGAGCCCCCCGATTCGGCGGAGTTCCAAGCCTGGGCGCGCACCAATGTCTATCGCCAACGCCAGCCAGGCTACGTCGTCGCAACTGTCAGCCTCCCGCTCGGCGACCTG
>SXOW01000316.1 GCA_005778315.1 Acidobacteriota bacterium | reverse complement strand
GATGTCCTTTTCGAGGCCTCAACCGCGTTCCGATTCCATCCCGGCGAGTTGCTGATCTCGATGGGGGTTCGACTCGCAGTCGTGACCGTGACCGGCCTGCCGGTGCTCGGGTTGATTGTGTTCGAGGTGCTGTACGGCTTCTGCAACCTGCTGGTGCACAGCGATATGCGGATCAGCCGCCGAACGGAGCACCGACTGGCATGGCTGGTCATCACCCCGTCGCTACACCGGCTGCATCACTCAGAGCGGCCTGACCTGCACGGCTCAAACTTCGGCACCATCTTGTCGACCTGGGACCGGCTCTGGCGGACGTTCATCGAGGGTCACGCGGATACCGCCGTCACCCTGGGACTGCCAGACCAGGATGGCCGCGCGCTCAGTCTGGGTGAGGCACTCCGGCGCCCGCTGCAGCGCCTCGCGCGCTCGTGCCCTGTCGACCGCGCCTCCTGAGGCGTAACTACGGGGCGGCGTGTCGTTGGCGGAGGGTGTCGCGGTCTCCATCGGTCAGCGGCAAAAATCCGGTCGCATCTGGCTCGGCCGTCAGCGGCTGACACGGGCCGCACATGAGGGTATGCGGCTCCGCATTGTGATCGAGTCCGAGCGCATGGCCCAACTCATGGGCTACGACATGCCGGGACACCATCGGGTCGTTCCGAGAGGGTCCACGCACCGCCCGAACAACGACCAAGTGCCGCGGCGGCGACACCCGCGGCATCGGCCACGCATAGGACATGATGTCCTGGTCGGACAGGAGCACAATGATGTCACCCGCCACGTCTGCGAGAGCGGCCGGCGCCGCCGGTTCGTACGCTCCGGCCGGTAGCCTGACCGCGCGCGTCGCGACCTGCCGAGCGTAGTTCTCGACGAGCCGAGCGACTGGTGAATCGAACACCACCTGCGGGTCCTTCAACGCCGTCTCGATCCCCAGTTCTGCCAGCCGGTCATTCCAGAACGCAATCGCCTCCCGCGTCGGGCCGAGCCGATCGTCGGTCGCGCTGGAAACCAGCACGACAATCGACAGTTCTCTCGCGCCGACAGGGTGCGCGACCCAGACCAGCAGCAATATCGCCGCGGCAATCCGCTTCGTCGACATCACACGCGGCGTCACCGCCCACGCAAGCCTGGTCAAAACATCGCAATGGGGTTGGCAGGGCTGCCGGTGCCCCTGGCGACATTGAGCGGCAGCACCATGAACATGAACTCGTGCCGCCGCTCGTCCGCACAGGCGTTCGCCAATGGTTCCAGCAACGCGTTGTCCAGCAGGGCGACGCCAAAGTTGAACAGGACGCCGTGCATCGGGAACGCCAATCCGTACGGGTCCGGGCGGGAATCCATCATGTCCCACCCGAGCAACGACACATCGTGATCGCGGATGAACTTGGCGCAGGTCACGCTCAGCCCGGGTCGATCGCCACCGCCGTAGTCGCCCCCATCGCGGACGAACGCATCCTTCCCGCTGTAGATGAGCAGCGCGTCGCCGGGCTCGACGGTCACGCCCTGCGCGCTCGCAATCTCCTCAATCTCCCACCCGTGCACGGGTCGGTCTGGCGTCACGAACGGTTCGCCGCGATGGCGAGGCACATCGATAAGGACCGCCTTTGTGATGATGCCTTCCGACCAGGCGTCAATCGTGCCAAAGGTGGCCCCTTGGGTCGTGACCTCCACGTCAGGGTTCCGCCCCTGCCACATCCCAGCGGCGTCCCACATGTGGCATAGCGCGTCGACGTGCGTGATGGTCTGGCCGTGATAGATGAACCCGTAGTTGTCCACGACCGAGCCCGCACCGCCCTCACGTGGGCTCTTGCGCAGGAAGTGCTGTTCCGGCTCGAACACCCGGCTGGCCGACACCTTACGCCCGCTCCGCACCAACCCTGCCGCTGCAGCACTCTTCTGCGGGGTGATGAGATTGATGGCGCCCTTCTCGTCGTCCTCACCCCAGCGGCCCCAGTTGCGCCGATCGGTGTACCAGGATTGGACCTCCGCTGCGGTGGGCATTCGGGGGTCGCTCTGCGCGGTTGCGACGGCTCCGACCGCGGGCGCCCCGGACGCGTGTCGCTCCAGCATCGCGGCCGGCGACAGACTCTCCACCGCGGGCGTCGGGGAGATCGGCGACGCGGCCCAGGCGCCGGTCCGCGAACCGATGGCGGCGGCGCTGCCGGCGGCGGCAGAACTTAGCGTCGTGAGAAATCGTCGTCTCGATGCAGCCATGTGCTTCCTCTCCGTGTCACCGACACACCCGTGGACTACACCCCGCCATACCAATGGAAACCGTAGTCTGAGCTGAGACCGCCGGTACCGCGCCCGAAGCCGGCCAGTGAGTCAACCACCTCGATCGACTTCAGAAACTTGATGTTCTTGTAGCCGCATTGCCGCTCGACGCGGAGCCGCACCGGCGCGCCGTTACCGACCGGCAAGGTGGTCCCGTTGAGGCCGTAGGCCAACAAGGTCTGCGGGTGGACGACATCGAACATGTCGATGCTCTCGTACCACCGGTCCACAGCGGTGAACACGACGTATCGGGCCTCGGCCCTCACCCCCCCCGCGGCCTCGAGCACCTGGGCCAATGGCGCACCCGTCCATTCGCCGATCGCGGACCATCCCTGCTCGCAGACATGGGCCGTGATCTGCGTCCGCGCAGGCAACTGCTTCAGGTCGTCGAGCGAGAATGACCGCGGACGTTGCACCAACCCGGTCACCGGCAAGCGCCAGTTCGCAAATCCCTCACTCAGGTGTCGCTGGTATTCCTCGTCATCGGGGTTGGTCTGGCCCCAGGTGGGGAAATTGGGGGAGATGTCGGCCGGTGCGTACTCCCTCGCCAGAGGTTGATCCGACATGAGCCACCGGGTGGTGCTCATCGTCAGCACGTCGGCCGCACCAACCAGCCCTCCCCGGATGGTTGGCGGCACCAGCGTGTCGGCACACCCGGTGGCCAGCACGCCGCCAAGCGCCGGCAGGCTGGTGAGTAGACGCCGCCGCGAGATGGGAGGTGACGACAGCGCGCGCGACACCCGGTCCTCAGTCTTCCTCACGTGCCCTCCTGCCGCAGTCTGAACCTGCCGGTGAACATCGACCGCACGCGGTTGACGGCGCCCGCCATCAACACTTCGACCACGTGCACGACCACGAACAACACGAAGACGACGGTGCCAATGGTGTGCAGCGTGCGCGCCGTCTGCCGCCCACCGAACATAGCAAGCAGCCACGGCCAGGCCGCCGCAAACGCCGGCGCCTGCGCCAGGCCTGTCAACAGCATCGCGGGTACGAAGACGAAGAGCAGGAGCGAGTAGGACAGCTTCTGCAGTGGACCATACGTGGTGGCCGCGGCCCGCGTCGGGGACGCCGGGCGCAGATGCTCGATGACGTCGGCGCGCAGGCTCGCCGGGCTCACGTCGGCGCGCGTCGGCAACAGCCGCGCCCTGACATGCCCGGTCACCACGCTCCACCCCACGTAGACCAGCCCGTTGATCAGAAACACCCAGGCGAACGTGAAGTGGTAGTTGCGCCCCCACATGCGGTTCCCCAGGTCACCCGCCTCGTCCCAAGACAGCCCCCAGTCCGCCAGCCTAAAAATCGCTGGATAGCCCTGGTAACCGGTATGACCCCAGTACAATTCGGGGAAATCGAGAAAGATGTGAATCCCGCTCAGCAGCAGGTAGCCGCCGGCGATGACATTGATCCAGTGACAGATGCGAACGTTGGCCGAGTGTACGTCTAGCCACCGCCTGGCGCCGGCGCGCACCTGCTCAGCTGTCACCGTGCCTCTGCCCTGTGACCCGCAGTCGCCACATCAGGCGGCCGCGCCGAGCACCGCAGTGGCCACAAGCGCCCGCTGCCCGGGCCGTCGTCGATCCAAGGGTTCCAGCCCGCTGTCCCGCCAGCGCGCAAAAGACGTTCGCGCACGCATGCAAGTTCGTGAAGCATGGCCAGCCGGGTCGTCACAGGCGTCGGTGGCGATCGTAGTGCGGAATGCCCCCGGGCACAACACGCGACGGCGCCGCTTGGGTGGTCGATGACCGGCTGGAAGGCGACCCGGACAGAATCTGGCCGATGGTCGCATCCTCGAGCAACCGCGCGAAGGCAGCGGCTGAAACCGCCCGGCTGAACAAGAATCCTTGGGCCTGATCACATCCCATCGCCCTGAGCACCCCGAGTTGCCCCGGCGTTTCGACGCCCTCGGCGATCACCGTCATCCCCAGGAAGTGGCTCATTTCGACGATGCACGACGCGATGGCGCGATCGCGCGGGTCCTCCACCAGATCCCGGACAAATGACCGGTCGATTTTGAGTGCGTCGACCCGCAACCGCCGCAGGGATGCCAGTGCCGATTGTCCAGTGCCGAAATCGTCGATCGCGGTCCTGATTCCGTGTTCCTTGAAGCCAGCCAGCAACCCGGTGTCGGACAGCTGGTGCCGCAGCGCGACGGTTTCGGTGATTTCCACCTCGACCTGGCTCGTCTCGAGCCCCGCGGTGGCGATGGCCTGCAAGACGCGCTCGAGCAGGCTTGGGCTTCGGAATTGCGAATTCGCAAGATTGACGGCTACCGGGATCGGCCGGCCGTCCTGCCCGCGCCAGTGGGCTGACTCAGAGAGCGCGGCGTGGAACACCCAGTCGCCCAGGGCCGGGCCCAATCCGATCTCTTCTGCCAGTTCCAGGAACTCAAGCGGCCCCAGCAGCCCGCGCGACGGATGCTGCCATCTCAGGAGAGCCTCCGCGCCCACGACATCGCCAGTCACGATGTCGACTTTGGGTTGAAAATGCACCAACAGGTCTTCGCTGCGGCCGACGGCCCGGCGCAACTCACCGGCCAGCGACAAGCGCTCGGACGCCCGCAAGCCCATGGACGGGCGGTATGTGGAGAGATTGTTCCGGCCAACCGCCTTGGCGGCGTACATGGCTGCATCGGCGTGTTTCAGGAGCGTGTCCGCGTCGACGCCATCGAGGGGAGATACGCTCAGGCCGAGACTGGCGGTGACAAACAGCTCTTGCCCTTCGAGGTGAAACGGCTGCGCGAAAATGCCGCGGACCCGCTCGGCGATGGCCGACGCGGCTTCCGGGGTGGCCAGGTCGGGAAGGGTCACCGAAAACTCGTCGCCCCCGAAACGCCCGGCCCAGGGCGCCGCGGCGTCACTACGCTCGAGCAGCGGCCGGTCGCTGGCCCGCAGGGTCTGGATCAGTCGTTCGCCGGTCAGCCTGAGTATCTGGTCGCCAAATCCGTGGCCCAACGTATCGTTGATTTCCTTGAATCCATCGAGGTCAAAGAAGATGACGGCCACGCTGGTCCCGTTCCTCTGACTCCGAGCGAGCGCATGCTCCAGGCGGCGGCGAAAGGTGGCGCGATTCGGCAACCCAGTCAGCCCGTCGTAGTCGGCGAGTTGTCGCAGGTCGTCAGCGTCGCGCTTCGCGCGCAGCATGTAGCGCACCCTGGCTCGCAGCACTTGCCCGTTCAGGGGCTTGGTCTGGAAATCGGTGGCCCCGGCGTCGTAGGCCCGCCCAATGGCCTCCGCATCGTCAGAGCCGGTCAGTATGAGAATCGGAATGCGAGCGCCGACAGCGGTCGACCGAAGCCTGACGCAGGCGTCGTGGCCATCCAGGACCGGTGTGGCATTGTCCAGCAACACGATGTCTGGCACCCGTGCGTCGAACAGCTGCCACGCCTCCTCGGCGGTCGCGGCCACGATGACATCATGCCCGTCCTGGCGCAGGGCGTCGCCTGCCAACGCCCAAACGGTCGGGTCCGCGTCAGCCACGAGCACTAGTCCGGGCCTGGATCTGCCAGGCGGCAGCGTTGTCGTCTGCATCTTCTGTCACACATCCGCCGCCAGGTCGTCGGCACGGTGATGGCTTGCAGTCGCAAAGAGCGTGCCGCCTGAGCACACTCGCTGAAGTTGCCAAAGAGACGCCACAATTTGTCCAAGGACGCCATAAAAGTCCTCTTAAGTCATTATTCGGACCATACATGCATGTTCTATTGAGAGACAACAAGACGCCATAAATTACGGTCTTGAAATAAAATATAGCTCTAAAATGGTACAATGACATACCGAAGCCGGCCCCGAGACATTTGTTGCTCCCGCGTTAGTCGCCTACCCGCGAGGTCTTGACGCGAGGCGGAATCGTTCAATCCGACCGGGGAGGTCGGTGGTAGCGTCGTGGTCGGCCAGCACCGCGGCGGCGGCCTCCACCCCAGAGGAAAGCGCTGTCCCCGTCGAAGCGATGGACGGGAAGGTCCTGTAGTTCCCGGCACAGTACACGTTGCTGAATACCGCGTCCCGCACCGGAGGATTCTCATAGCCGCGATGGAACACCGGGGCATACAGGGCCAACCGATTGACCTGCGTCCAGAACGGGTCCAGCTCGAAACCGAACACCCGATGAAAGTCTGCGAGATACCCACCCAGGATCGCATCGTCGCTCTGTCGGAAGAACGCGTCGTGCCGGCTGGGCACGTGGGTCATGACATTGAGACAGGTGTCGCCCGGCGCGCCGATCGTGGGGTTGAGCGCGTTCAACATGAACATGCCTGACGCGGTACAGTCCAGCGAGGCGAGGTTCATCCAGTAGAAGGTCGGAGTCACCGGCTGCTTCGTGGCAAACATCGCCGACACCACGGCGGTGTAGCGCACGTGGTCCAGGTCCGGTCGAGGCGTGGCGACGAGCGCTTGATACACCTCCGTGGGTACGGTGCTGACAATGATGTCGGCTTCGAGGCGCCCGCCGGTGTCCAGCTCGACGTGCGTCACTCGATCGTCCTCGGCGACGAGGCTGCGAACCGATGTCGACGGGCGCACGTCCACCGCGGCGTCGGCCAGCAGCCGGGTCACCCCCTCGCACAACACTTTGGTCCAGTTGGTTCCAGGAATGTAGCCAAGGGGCGCCGTACCTTCGCGAAAGTGCAGACGGGCGCCCAGCCAGGCCCCACTGACATCGTGACAGGGCCGGTTGAACTTGAGGCGGGTCAGTGGATCGAAGATGGCCTGACGGACACCGGGGCCTCCCCACTCGTCCACGAGATCGGCCGCGCTCCGGTCGTTCCAGTCGGACCAGTCTGATTTCCGGTAGCATCGCAGCATGAGCCTGACAAACCGGAGTTTGTCACCGAGGCTCATCGGAAAACGGAGAAAGTCGATCGGATGCGCCAGGTCGTACAGATGCCGGTGCAGCTCGAAGATCATGGAGATCTTCCGCCAGCGAACGTCGGGCAGGGCACCGATCGCATCCAGAAAAAACAACAGGCACTGGTCGCGCTGCAGGATGTGGTGGTACGCCAGCGGATAGAAGTGCCCGTCCGTTTCAAAGGTGCCGGCCAAGCCCCCCAGCGTCGCGCCGCGTTCGACCACGGTGACCCGGGCCCACCCGGCGCGAGCCAGGGCGTACGCGGCCGCCATGCCAGCAAGCCCGCCGCCGAGGACAGTCACACGCGGCGTTGGCATCAGGTGCGCGGCGAACCTGGTCCCGGTGAACCCGGTGTCACTGACCGGTCGACCCCCGGCCAGCCTGGCCGCCACTGCGGGCCATACACGGCATGCGCGCGGATGCGGCGCCAGTGGCGCTCGGCGTTCAGCGCCACCCAGGCGCGGTAGTAGAGCTTCGCGCCGGCGAGGCAGAGCCGAAAGAGAGGCGTGTTGAAGAAGAGCCGCTTGAGCGCAGACTTGCGCAGCACGTTCTCCACCAACGAGACGGTGTTGTTGCGAGCCGGCCTGAAGCGCACGACATGTTCCTCGGGGACCAGGCCCCGCACATCGATTCGGGTTCGGTCGTCCGTGCCGATCCCGCGCTCGGCACACCGCCGGAGATGCGGAACGGTCGCGGGGTCGATACCCATACAGATCGCCTGCACGGTGTCGAGCGCCACGGGGTCGGTCGAGCACAGGATCCGATCGGCCACCCGCGGCGTCCCCGATTTGGGCCCGTTGCCTTCGAGTCCAACCGTGCCGTCCATCACCGACAGCACCGGTCGCACGACCTGATTCAGATCGGCCAACGCATCGGTCAGCACGAGGTGATATTCGTGCCGCATCTTGCTCAGACAGCCCCACTGATTCTTGAGGGCACCGGTGATTCCAGTCTTCGCGTGGGTCTTCATGACCGGTACGGTGACCAGCAGCGTGTCACGCAGGATCTGTGGCACATGCACCTCGCGAAGCACCACGTTGTCCGGCCGGGGCACGGTGACCGTTGGCCCACGCTCCATGTTCACCCACTCGACGCCCGTGCGCTCACACACCGCGGCCATCCCGCTACGTCGGAACGCGGACTCGATATCCTCGAGCACCTGATCGGCCTCGACCATGTAGATCGTGCCGACGTGGTCCCGCAGCTCCAGAATGAGCGACTCCGCCACCAACGGGGAGGTGATCGACCCGGGAATGAACAGGTCCCATCCCAGGTTCACCTTGAGCGAAATATCCGCCCCGCGTGGAATAACCAGGCGCCACGAGACCGCGTCGAGGGCTCGCCGAATCGCACCTCGCACGTCGCCTGCCACCGGCTCTACCGCGACAACGGATGTGGGCAGTTCAGACATGGACTTGATTGCACCCGCAGCTACCGGGGTCGGACCGGCCGCCCCGACACCCATGCGGAGATCAGGAGCCCGCCCGAATGGCTTGTCCCGGCGTCACTCCGTCGACCAGCCGCTCATCACGCACCACGAAGGTGCCGGACACGAGGACGTGGACGATCCCCTCGGAATAGCGGTCTGGCTCGTCGTAGGTGGCCCGATCGATCACCTGCTCCGGGTCGAACAGTGTGAGATCGGCGTCGGCCCCCACCTGGACCCGTCCTTTGGACGCCATGGCGGGTACGATGGTCTCGAGCCGCCGGGCCGGCAGCACGGTCATCTTGCGCACCCCGTCCATCAACGACAGCGCACCGCGTTCTCGAACGTAGTGCCCGAGAATCCGAGCAAACGTGCCCGCCCCTCGAGGATGAGCCCGCCCGTCCGCGAACGGAATCCCGTCGCTGGCCGCGATGACGTCCGGCTGACTCACGATCCACTCGTTGGTCTCCTCGTCACGTCCATGGGTGATGACCCACCCGCCCTGCTCCCGATAGGCCCGAAAGGTGGCCTCGGTGAGCCGCTCTCCGGTCTCGACCCATTGGAGACGCTCGTAGTCGGCCTCCGGCCGACCCACCCAACTGTCGAACAGCGCGGACTCGATACGGCTCGCGCTGGCCGTGTATGGATAGGCCTCGGTCGTGACGTCGACACCGCGCGCCTGCGCGCCGCGAATCAGTGCCAGGGCCTCTGGCGCGGCGGCGCCGGCGCTGCTGTTCATGTGGACAATGTGCAGGGACGCCCCGGTCCCGGCCGCGTTGGCGACCGCTTCCTGAAATGGCGCCAGGGCACCACCGGCGGTGAACGCCGCGGCAGAGCGGAGATGCATGAACACCGGCGCGCGACGCTCGGCGGCGGCCGCAAACAGGTGCCAGAGCTCTTCGTGGCTGGCGCCGGGCGTGTAGCTGATTCCGAATCCAAACCCCAACGCGCCCTCGTCAAGACCGCCAACCATGAACCGCGCCAACCTACCCAGCTCTTCGTCTGGGACGGGGTCATATAGATACGCGTCCGCCTGAGCGGCGTCCCCGAGAGAAAACGTGCCTTCCCCGTTTCGCGTGGCCACCAGCGAACCGAACGACGCACGTCGAGCGCCCTGGTGGCTCACCGACGCTCCAAAGTTGATCAGGGCCCGTCCTTCGCGACTGGCGTACCACGGGTCTACCGGATACACACCGATCTCGAGCTCCAGCGCCGTCGTGACGCCGTCCCGTGCTTGAAAGCGGCTGCTCTCCAGGTCCTGCCCGTGCGCATGCAGGTCGATGAAACCCGGGGCCACCACCCGCCCCGCCGCGTCGAGGACCTCGGCCGCCTCGAACCGCCGCTCACCGAGCTCACTTACGGCCACGATCTCCCCGTCGCTGACGGCCACGTCACGCACAGCGTCGAGGTCGCTGGCCGGGTCCAGGACGCGGCCCCCGGTGATCAATAGATCGACGACTTCGACACGCGGCGCGCTGCCGCACGCCCCCGCCAGACAGACCATGGCCACCATGCCTAGCTGCGTCCAGCGACGGCCAATGAAGGTCACCATAGTCCGAGCACTTTCCACCACAGCATACCGACGCCGAGCCACACGATGAGATTGACGACGGACGCATAGAACCCGACCCACCACCAGTCTCGCAGACTGACGTAGCCCTCGATGAAGATGACCGGCGACGTCGTGGTGCCGTAGTGCGTCAACCCGGCGGTCAGATTGTTGATGAACACGAGGCTGTAGACCACCACCGTGACCGGGGCTCCCAGACCAACGAGCAGCACCACGAACGGCGGATACATCGCGAGGGCGTGCGCGGTCGTGCTCGCAAAAAAGTAGTGCGCATAGAAATAGACGACCAGCGTCGCCAGGAACACCACTACCCAGGACGAGCCCGGAAACCACGACCCGAACCATTCGGCAAACAGCGTCGTCACGCCGGTCTCATTCAGTACCCCACCCATCATGATCAGACCGCCGTACCAGACAAACACGTCCCACGCCGACCGCTCACCGAGGGCACTGTCCCAGCTGAGTGCCTGCGACAGAAAGAGGACAGTGATCCCGAGAAACGCAACCAGCGTCGGCGACAGCCAGGACACCCACGACGAGGCGATCCACAGCGCGATCACACCGACGAACACGGCCGCGACGGTCGCCTCGCGTCCCCGCACGGGGCCCAACTCCGCCAACTGCCGGGTCGCGGACTCCGCCGCGGCCGGGGTCCGAGTCAGCTGCGGCCTCATCACGCGATACACGAGATACGGCACCACGATGCTGGACACTACACCTGGCGCGAGACCGGCCACGAACCAGCTTGTCCACGTAATCGTGACGCCGGCATACTCCGCCGCCAAGTCACCCAGCAGCAAGTTGGCCGCGCTGCTGTAGAAGAACATGGCTGAGGAAATCACGCTCCCCTGATACATGCAGACCATCAAGAAGCCGCCGAGCAGGCCGGATGATGCACCGGGGTGGGAGTGGTAGAGGCCGCTGATGCTGCGAGCGATCGGGAACACGACGCTGGCCGAACGGGCCGTAATCGAGGGCACCCCTGCCGCCAGGGTGAGGTCCGTCAGATGGAGGGCATAGCCAAGCCCGAGCGACGTCCCGCCGATGGCCCGCACAAACCAGAGCGCGATGCGTGTGGCCAAACCGCAGTCGCGGAGTGCGCGCGATATCAACATGGCGATGAGCACCATCCAGACCGTCGGGCCCGCGTAGCCGCTCAGGGCCTGTTCCATCGGCAGACCGCCGAGGACCAGCATCCCGACCAATCCGACCAGCACCACCTGCGAACCCGGCATCGGCTGCAGCATCAATCCGCCAATCGTCGCGAAGAACACGCCGACCCGACGCCAATCCTGGGGACCTACGCCATCGGGTGGCGAGATCAGATGCGCAATGGTGACGTAGATGGCAACGAGCGCCAGGAGTCGATAGGGTTTGAGGGTCGCGCCAGGCGGCACCCCGTCGGCGCCGGCGGGGGGTGCCCCGATCTGGTCTCCTGGAACCAGGGGACTAGTCAGCGACCCGCTCCAGCACGGCGGCCAAGCCCTGGCCGACACCGATACACAGGGTCACGAGAGCGTATCTCCCCCGCGCGCGCCGTAGTTGGCGCATGGCTGTCAGGGCGAGCCTGGCGCCGGACGCCCCCAGCGGATGCCCGACCGCGATCGCGCCGCCATTGGGATTGACGCGGCTGTCGTCCTGATCCACGTCCATCAATTTCAGACAACCGAGGACCTGGGTCGCGAACGCTTCATTGATCTCGATGACGTCCATGTCGGCCAGGGTGAGCCCGGCGCGATCCAGCGCCTTCTTGGAGGCCGGCACCGGCCCCAGACCCATCACACGAGGCTCCACACCCGCGGCCGCGGCCGACACAACCCGAGCCAGCGGCTCGGCGCCGACGCGGTCGCCGGCAGCTCGGCTGCCCACAAGCAGGGCGGCCGCCCCATCGTTGAGACCGGAGGCGTTACCGGCGGTCACGACGCCGCCCTCGAACAACGGCCGCAGCGCCGCCAGTTTCTCCCCCGACGTCGTCGGGCGCGGATGCTCGTCCTCGGCGACAACGACGGTCTCCCCGGGTGAGCGGCCTGGCGCGGCGACCGGCGTCAGTTCATCCTGGTAGAAACACGAGGCCTTCGCCGTGGCAAACCGTTGCTGCGAGCCCAACGCGAACCGATCGCTGTCCTGTCGACTAATCCCCAGATCAGACGCGATGTGGTCGGCCGTCTCGGGCATCGCGTGGTCGCCGTACTCGGCGGTAATCCACGGGTGCGGAAAGCGAGAGCCCAGCGTGGTGTCGAAGATCGTCAGTTGGCGGGCGAAGGGGTGTTCCGATTTGGCCATCACAAACGGCGCGCGGGTCAT
>SXOW01000315.1 GCA_005778315.1 Acidobacteriota bacterium | reverse complement strand
GATCACGCTCCAGAAGGATCAGGAACTCGCTCACGTCAACTTCAAGGGCGAGAACATCACGATCTTCAAGGTCGGCGCCAAGCGCGACGGAAAAATCACCGCCGTGGAACGGACCTACCACATCAACGGTGGCGTCAACGGCGGAGACGACACCGTTGATCCCCAACGTGTACAACGCGCCGTCGTGGAACAGCGGGGTCGACTTGGGCCCGGGGCCATGCCGCGAGACGCCAGCGTTGTCCCGGAAGGGCGCGGTGTAGGCGGTGCGCCACACGACGGCGCCGCTGACCGCGTCGAGCGCCATGATCACCTCCTCCTCGTCCATGCGCCCGAAGGTGTACACGCGGTTACCGACCAGGATGGGCGTGGCGTAACCAAGCCCTGTTTCCGCCTGCCACTGGCGGGTCAATCCGACGGGCCAGGTGGCCGGTTCCACGAACGCGGCCGCCGTGCCATCGCGCTGTGCGCCGCGCCACTGCGGATAGTCAAGCGGTCCGTCTTGTGCCTGGACCGCCAGCGGGGATACAGCCAGCAGCACTCCGGTGAGCCGGATGAGGTGTCGATGATGCATCGTGTCTCTCCTGCCCGGCCATTCAGGGCATCCGTTTGTGTCCGCCGCTTCGGAGAGCCACTGCCGGGACCCTGCGTCCGGCGGCGAATTTCGATTGTACCTCCGGGAGCGGACAGGCTACACTGGCCGGGCTCAGGCCACCGAGATCGTCATGAAACTCCCAGTCGTCGTGTTCGGGTTGGTTGTGGCGCTCTGTGCGGTCACGACCGTTGCGTTTCTCACGGATGAGGTGCCGTTTGAGGACGTGCTGGCGGACAACGGCGCGCTGGAGCGCGTGTACACGGGGCGTGGCGTGATTCACGACCGGTTTCCGTCGATGAACCACGGCGGGGATGGCCCCGCGCGGCACACCCCCGTGCTGTGGCTCGGGTGGGCGTTCGGCGTGCTCCAGCTTGGCATCATCGTCGGCTGTCTGATGCTTGGGGTGACACGAGACGGCGGCGTCCGCCTTGGGCTGGGCCTGTGTGGCCTGCTGCTGGGCGGCTTGTTTACGATGATGGTGCTGTCCTATCGGACGTACCTGACCGACGCCACGCCAGCGCTGTTCTTCGGGCTACCCGCCCCCGCGGCCTGGTTCCTCTACGGTCTCTGGCCGGCCCAGTTCGTGGTGGTCCTGTTGTACGTTCTGTCGTTCAGCCGTTCCATCGTGACCCCAGACCACATGCGCCGATTCCAGGCGATCGTGGCGGCTCGCCGTGTCGCGACCGGTGATTCGGCGCAGTCCGGGCCGTTGGGGTCTGAGTAATGGACGACTCGCGGTCGCTCGTCGTGCTCGCCTGGGTCGTCACCTACCTGCTGATCTGCATCGCGGTCGGCATCTGGGCGCTGCGACGCACCAAGTCCCCGCGCGACTTCTTCATGGCGGGGCGGGACCTCGGGGTGATGGTGACCGGGCTCGCGCTGTTTTCGAGCCAGATGAGCGGGTTCGGGTTCGTAGGCGGGCCGGGCCTGGTTTACCGGACGGGGCTGAGCTCCTCCTGGATGACGGTCATCGGCCCACTCGCATTCTGCTGCAGTTTCTACCTGCTGGCGTTGCGCTTACGCATGATTGCGGAGCTGCGAGACACCATCTCACTCCCGGACGCCGTGGCCGCTCGCTACAACAGCGAGCGCGCCCGACTGCTGACCGCGGTGGCCAGCCTGCTGGGCGTCGTCGGTTACCTGGGAACACAAATTCTCGCCATGGCGACCGTGTTGCGCGACGTGCTCAACAACGTGTCATTCATCCCCGAGGTCTCCCTGCTGACCTGTATGGTGATTGCCTGCGCCGTGCTGGTGTTCTACTGCGTGACCGGGGGCATCGTGGCGTCGGTATACACCGACGTGGTGCAGGGCGCGATCATGATCGTGGCGGCGATCCTCGTCTTCTTCGCGGCGTTGGGCGCGGTGGATGGCGGGTTGGCCGGGATGGTCACGACCCTGATGGAGGACGATCCGGAAGTGGTCAGCCCGTGGGGCACGCTCGGGATGATGGGCTCCTTGTCGTGGTTCATCGTGTTCGTGCTGGGTGCGGCCGGGCAGCCGCACGTGATTACGAAGTTCATGATGAACCGGCGGGTGGAAGATGCGCGTCACACGTTGCCGATCAGCGCTGGCGGCTACATGGTGTGCTCCCTGCTGTGGCTCAGCATCGGTTTGGCCATGCGGGCGCTGGTTATTCAGGGCGGGCACCCTGAGCTTGCGAACCCGGACGATGCCGCACCCCAGTTTCTGCAATTCCATGCGAGCCCGATGCTGGCCGGCATCGTGTTCGCGGGGCTATTTGCCGCCATCATGTCCACGGCGGACAGCTTTCTCAATTTGGGTGCCGCCGCCGTGGTGCACGACATCCCACGCGCGCTGTACGGACGATCGCTGCCGAACGAATTGTTCTGGGCACGGGTCGCGACGCTGGTCCTGGCCGTCGGCTCCGCCACCTTCGTGCTCTACTCCCGGCAGGATCTGGTCGCGTTGCTTGGCGCCTTTGGCTGGGGGACCTTCGCGGCGGCGCTGGTGCCCGCCGTGGCCATCGGCTTCAACTGGAAGCGGGCCACCGCAACCGCGGCCAACGTCGCGATCGTGACCAGCCTCGTGCTCAATCTCGGTATCGAACTCTTCGGCCTGGCGATGCCCTACGGGATTACCGGCGGGTTCGTGGCGTTGTTGCTGTCGACCACGCTGTTCTTTGGCATTTCACTGGCGTCACCGCCCCCCGTCATTGATCCGGACATCGAGGCCGTGATGGACCTGTGACCCCCGGCCGAACCGTAGCACGGGCCTTCAGGCGCGCCCCAGGCACGGCCACCACCCGCACGCAGGAAGGGCCGTCAGGCGCCACGCTGACCGAGACCGATGCAGATCATCAAAGACGGCGGACACCGACTCTTCGAAGAAGACGAAGAAACCTCGCGCTACGTGGCGGGCCTCCTGCGCGACCTGCGCGTACGCGGCATGGACGCCGTGCGCGAATACAGCCGGCAGTTCGACGCCTGGGCCCCCACCGACTTCGAGCTGACTCCGCGTGAGATCCAGGAAGCCATCGGCCAGTGCAGCGAGCAGGTCATCGCCGACACGCGGTTCTGCCAGGGGAATGTCCGAGCGTTCGCCGAGGCCCAGCTGACGACGCTCCTGCCGCTCGAAACGGAGATCCGGCCCGGGGTCGTGCTGGGTCACAAACACATTCCGGTGGGGTGTGTCGGCAGTTACGTGCCGGGTGGCCGCTACCCGATGTTCGGGTCGGCGCAGATGAGCATCATCCCGGCCAAGGTGGCTGGCGTCGACACCGTCATCGGGTGCACCCCGCCCGTACGAGGCGAGGGCTATTTCCCCGCCACCATCAATGCGATGCAGCAGGCAGGGGCTGACCGTATTTTCGTGTTGGGCGGGGTCCAGGCGTTTGCGTTGATGGCCTATGGGATGGGCGCGGTCCCGCCGGCCGACATGCTGTGCGGCGCCGGCAACCGGTTTGTCGCCGAGGCGAAGCGACAGCTCTTCGGCCAATGCGGGCTGGACCTGCTGGCTGGCCCTACCGAGATTGCCATCATCGCGGACGACAGCGCTGATCCGTCGCTGGTGGCCTGCGATCTGCTGGGCCAGGCCGAGCACGACCCGAACAGCGGCCAGCTTCTGGTCTGTCTCAGCGAGGCCTTTGCGCGTCAAGCCGTCGCCGAGCTGGACCGACAGCTCGCGGTGTTGCCCACCAAGGACATCGCGGGCGTCTCATGGCGAGACAACGGTCGTGTCGTCGTGGCCGAGGACCGGGACGAGGCGATTGGTCTGAGCGACGATTGGGCCCCGGAGCATCTGGAGCTCCATGTCGAGGACGTCGACTACTATCACGAGCGCCTTCGGAACTACGGCTCGTTGTTCATCGGCGAGGAGACCACGGTCGCCTACGGCGACAAGGCGATCGGCACGAACCACATCTTGCCGACGAGCCGCTCGGCGCGCTATACCGGCGGCGTCTGGGTCGGCAAGTTCCTCAAGACGGTGACCTACCAGAAGATGACCCCGGCCGCGAGCGTCGAGGTAGGGCGGGTAACGGCCCGACAGTGCGAGATGGAGCGGATGCTGGCGCACGCCATCACGGCCAACGTGCGGACTGCGCGGTATTCGAGCGAGGAATGACCAGGCCTGTATCGGAGATCAGACAGCCTCGCGACGGACGGTCTACCAGTGGAGGGCGCGGTCGGAGGTGGACTTTCCACCGCGCGCAAGCAGCGCGCGGCTGGGCGTGCTGATCTGGACCACGTAGTCGAACCGACCAGTGCCGAGGTCATCTCCCGGGGTCGGTTCGGTGGCGGCCAGCGTCTTGACGAGCCGGACAAAGTTGTCGCCAAGCGCCCGCGCCGTCGCGGGTGGCGTGTCGGCGCGCACCGTGAGCGCCAAGGCGACGGTGCGTCCGCGTTGTTTGAGGTCGGCGTCGAGCACGGCGTCGCTGGCGGCGGCACTGGCCAAGGCGAGGGACGCTTCGGCCTGGGTGAGCACGGGAGGGGTCGTTGGTCCGCGGTCGCCGTCGGTATCGAACCAGCCACGGATGGCCTTGATGGCGGCGGGGACCAGCGTGAACGCGGCCGCGCCAAAGGCGGCTCCGGTCGCGATACCCAGCGCATCGGCCGACCCTGCCTCCCGTGCCACTTGGGGGGTCATGGCCGCTACCATGTCCCAATGACCGGGCAGGGCGCCGGGGGTGGCGGGTCGTATCCGGCTGAACGGGTCGTAGTACACGCCCGCGGTCAGACCGAGATTCGGGAGTGGTTCGATGGTCGGTCGTTCGTCGCGTAGCAGAATGTCTTCACGGAATTCGAGGTCGCCCTTGCCCTGGCGCGTCGAACGATCGAGATCCAGAGCGCGCTTGATGCGTTCGAGCGACGCCGACGACGCGGGCGTGACGGCTGCCGCCGCGCTCGCGGCGGTCTGCGATGCCGGCTCCTCGAGCGCGGGGGGCTGCGCCCCTGCCGGCGTCCCGATGGCGGTCAGCGTAAGAGCCACGAGCCACCCGGCGAGGCGTGACGGCGGGGTCACCAGACGACACCGTGCGACCGCCGCTGGCACCGCTCGTAGCGCTGTCATGGTGTAGATTTGATGATACACCCCGCGGGCGCGGCGGACTACCGGCACCAACGGCGGGGAGCGACGGCTGCGTCGCCGCCACGTTCGGGGCCGACCCGTCAGAGTTCTGTGGCGTCCACGCGATTCGGACACCTGGAGGAAGCATGACGTTTGTCGCCGAGCTTGAGCCAACCGCTGTGTGGCAGCATTTCGACACCATCTTGACCATCCCCCGGGCGTCGAAAGACGAGGGGCGGATGCGTCGGCATGTCATTGCCGTGGCGGAGAGCCACGGGTTGCCCTATCAGATGGACGCCGCCGGCAACGTCGTCGTGCGCAAGCCGGCGACTGCGGGGAGCGAGTCAGCGCCGGTGACGATTCTCCAGTCTCACCTCGACATGGTGCAGGAGAAGAACTCCGACGTGGTGTTCGATTTCGCGACTGACGCGATTGTGCCGCAACTGGATGGGCAGTATCTCAAGGCGACGGGCACGACCCTCGGGTCGGACAACGGGATGGGGGTTGCCACCATGCTCGCACTGATGGGGGGCACCGGGTTCGCGCACGGGCCCCTGGAGCTCCTGTTCACCGTTGACGAGGAGACCGGTCTGACGGGAGCCGCGAACTTGGATCCCACGCTGTTACGCGGTCGCCAGATGCTCAATCTGGACTCCGAGGAGGACGGGATCGTCTATGTGGGGTGCGCCGGTGGCGGCGGCAGCCAACTCACCGTGCCGCTGACCTACGCACCCGCCGCAGGCACCGCCCTGAAAGTGTCGCTGGTCGGTCTCAAGGGCGGGCATTCCGGGTGTGATATCCACCTCCAGCGCGGTAACGCGGTGAAACTCCTGTCGCGGGCGCTCTGGGCGTCGTACGCGGACGGCCGGTTTCGTCTGGCCCGCCTTGAGGGCGGCAGCGCCCACAATGCCATTCCGCGGGAGGCGTTTGCGACGATCTTGGTCGATTCTCGGGAGCGAAGCGGAGTGATGGCGGCGCTCGAGCAAGAGATGAAGGCGATCGCGCGGGAGTATGGTCCGGCTGACCCGGGCATGCACATCGTCGTAGACGACACGACCCCTCCCGCACAGGCCTGGGATGGCGCCACGACGGCCCAGGTCCTCGCGCTACTCAATGCACTGCCGCATGGTGTCGAGGCGATGAGCTACGACATTCCCGATCTCGTCGAGACCAGCGTCAATCTCGCGACGGTGGTCGAAGAGGCCGGGACGCTGCGGATCGGCCTGAGTAGTCGCTCGTCGATCGACTCAGCCCTCGAGGCGATGCGCCGACAGGTGCGGTCGGTGGGCCTGCTGGCGGGTGCGAAGGTGGAGGAGGATACGGCCTACCCTGGCTGGAAACCGGACCTCGAATCTCGGCTGCTGGAAGTCGTCAAGGCGGTGCACAAGCGCGAGCTGGGTTGCGATCCGGAGATCAAGGCGATTCATGCCGGCCTGGAATGCGGCATTCTCGGCAAGAAAATTCCGGGTATCGACATGATTTCGTTCGGGCCGCAAATCGAATTTCCTCATTCGCCCGATGAACGCGTGCACGTGGCCTCGGTTGCCCGCTTCTACAGGCTGGTGGCCGCGACACTCACGGCTCTGGCATAAGCATAAGAGACAGCACACGTAGCTGCAGCCTGAAGGAGGCACCATGCGAACGAGTCTGGTAGCGGTGGCGATTCTTGTCATGACCCTTCCGGTTCTGGGTCAGGGCGGCGGTGTCACGGCCGACGGATGGAAGACCCGCCTCGATCGGGGCACCAATGTGCAGGACTTGAGCTTCCGGTCCATGGGCGACGGGTTTCACGTGACGACCGGGCCTCACGCGATCTTTTGGAATGCCGCCAACAGCGGGTCCGGCAGCTACACCGCCAGCGCAACGTTCATGCAGACCAAGCCGTCATCGCACCCCAATTCGTATGGATTGTTCGTGGGCGGCACCGACCTGGACGGCGACGGTCAGGCGTATACCTATTTCTTGATCCGCGAAACGGGTGAGTTTCTGATCAAGAAGCGGATGGGGTCCGAGACGGCGAACGTGACGGACGGGTGGGCGCGTCACGACGCGGTCAACGCCCTCGAGAATGGCCAGTCCCGCAACACGCTCAGTATCGACGTGGGCGCCAGCGTCGTTCGGTTTCTCGCGAACGGGACCGAGGTGGCGAGTGTGCCAAAGACTGGGCTCAGCCTGGACGGCGTGACCGGCGTGCGGTTCAGCCACCAGCTGGACGTCCACGTCGCCGACCTCACGGTCGGGTAGGACGGACGGGTTACACCAGTGCGTGGCGTTCGCCCAGCCTGGGCACCGTGACCGTGGCGGCGAACCGCTCGGTGATCGTCTCAGCCAGGGCGAGCGCTGCCTGTTCCTCGCCGTGCACCAGAAACGTGTGGTCCGGCGCCCCGCCCAACCCCGCGAACCAATCCAGCAGCTCGGTTCGGTCCGCGTGCGCGGAGAAGCCGTCGATGGTTTCGACGCGCGCGTTGAGCGGATACCACTCGCCAAAGATCCGAATCGGTGACGTCCCGGCCTGGATCAGCTGGCCCAGCGAGCCGGCGGCCTGGTAGCCCACGAAGAGAATGGTGTTTCGCGCATCGCCAACGGTGTGTTTGAGATGGTGCTTCACGCGACCTGCCGTGCACATACCGGAGGCAGAGATGATCACCGACGGTTCTTGCGATGCGTTGATGGCCATCGAGTCTTGCACCCGGGTGACCAGACTCAAGCCCGAAAACTGGAGCGGCGCATCCCCGCTCGCCAACAGTTCCTGCACCGGTTGTGAGTAGGCCTCCGGGTGGAGGGCGAACGCCTTGGTGGCGGCGACCGCCATCGGACTGTCCACATACACCCGCAGCCCTGGAAGCCGCCCGGCCTCCACGAGGTCGTTCAGTCGGGTGAGCAACTCCTGGGTTCGGCCGACCGCGAACGCAGGGATGATGACCTTGCCCTTGCGAGCGACCGTGTCATGGACAATGCCGAACAAGGTTTCTGTCCGATCGCCCTCGTCCGCCCGCTCACGGTCGCCGTAGGTGGACTCCATGATCAGGTAGTCAGGCCGGGCGGGTATCCGGGGGCGGGGGAGCAGGCGAGAGCCCTGGACACCAAGGTCACCGGAGAAGACCAGCCGGCGCGTCTTGCCGTCCTCCTGCAGCGTCAGGTCGATGATGGCCGCCCCGAGAATGTGGCCGGCCGGCACGAAGGTCACCTCGGCGTACTCCGAGAGCGTTTCGGTGCCGCCGAGTTCGACCGGCACGATCTGTCCGAGGACGGCGAGCGCGTCCTCCTCCGTATAGAGTGGTGTGACCCAGCTCGTGTCCTCCTTGGCCTTCTTGAGGCGCTTGATCTTCCAACGGGCGTCCTCTTCTTGAATACGAGCCGAGTCGGCCAGCATGATCTCGAGCAGGCGCGCCGTTGGCGTCGTCGTGATGACCGGGCCGCGGAATCCGTGCTTCCGGAGGAGCGGAAGTCGGCCGGAGTGGTCGATATGCGCGTGACTGAGCACGACGGCGTCGATGGTCGCGGGGTCGAAGGGGAACGGCTCCCGGTTGCGTTCGTGGCGTTCGCGCCCGCCCTGAATCAGTCCACAGTCGAGAAGGATACGGGTGCCCCCGCATTCGACCAGATGGCAGGACCCTGTGACCTCCCGCGCGGCGCCATGAAATGTGATCTGCATGATGAGCACGGAGTATACCGCCGGCCATACGCGTGCGAATCTACAGTGGAACCAAGTGGGCCGCGGCCACCGTCATATCATTGTGGCGGCGCGCGCCCGTTCAGGCCGCCACTGTGGCCCGCTTGCGCCGATGCGGGCATTC
>SXOW01000314.1 GCA_005778315.1 Acidobacteriota bacterium | reverse complement strand
GTCATGGACGCCACCGCCATCTCGCTCTGTATGGACAACAAACTGCCGATTCTCGTCTTCAACCTGCTCAAACCCGGCAACGTGCGGCGCGCCGTCATGGGAGAACCTGTCGGGTCGGTGGTGACAGCCTAGGGCGGGAGCTGGCCGCCACGGCGCGTGGCGAGAGGGTGGGGTGACCCAAGTATGAGCATCACGGATGGCCCAAGCGCGGCGGCCGAAGCCCGCGCCACGATGGCCACGCAGGTGGAACATGTGCGCCACGAACTGGCCGGGGTTCGCACCGGCCGGGCGACCGTCGGCATTCTGGATTCCGTGCGGGTTGACGCCTACGGTACGCAGCTGCCGTTGAATCAGGTCGCGTCGCTGTCGGTCCCAGAGTCGACGCTGCTCATCGCCAACCCGTTCGACCCCAGTCACATCGGCGCCATCGAACGCGGCATCCAGGCCGCGAATCTGGGTCTGAATCCCACCAACGACGGCAAGGTCGTCCGGATTCCGATTCCCACCTTGACCGACGACCGCCGCAAAGAGCTGTCGCGCATCGTGCATCAACTGACGGAGGACGGCCGCAATGCCATTCGTGGCACGCGGCGCCACGTGAACGATGCGCTCAAGAAGTTGCTGAAAAGCAGGGAGATCTCAGAGGACGACGAGCGGCGCGCACTTGACGATGTGCAAAAGATCACCGACGCCCACATCCGTCAGCTCGACGACCTTCAGAAGGCGAAGGACGCGGAGTTGCTCGACCACTCGTAACGGGCGCCCCTCCCCTGCTGTGTCACTGACATTTCACCTGGTGTGTTCGGTGCCGTGTGGCGCCGGGCCGTTCGACGCCACCGAGGCGCACCACTTGTGCGTCTGCGGTCGACCGCTGCTCGCCGTGTACGACTGGGAGCGCATCGGGGCGACCTGGTCCAAAGCTTCGCTCCGCGATGGCACGCGTTCCATGTGGCGATACGCGCCGGCGCTTCCGCTCGACGAGGGCGCCGCACCGATCACGCTCGGAGAAGGCTGGACTCCCCTCTTCCCGGCTCCACGCCTTGGCGCCGATCTCGGGTTGCGACGCCTGTTCATCAAGGACGAGGCCCTCAACCCGACGAACTCGTTCAAGGCCCGCGGCATGTCAGCCGCCGTCACCCGCGCCCACGCGTTGGGCGCGACCACCTTGTCCGTCCCCTCCGCCGGCAATGCCGCGTGCGCGATGGCCGCCTACGCGGCGAAGGCGGGTCTGGCCGCGCGCGTGTTCATGCCACGCGACGTCAAGACACCGTTTATCCGAGAGTGCGAACTGCACGGCGCCGACGTGACGTTGGTGGATGGGTTGATCACCGATGCCGGGCGTATCGCGGCTGAGCAGGGACGACCTCTGGGTTGGTACGACGTGTCGACGCTGAAAGAACCGTATCGGGTCGAAGGCAAGAAGACGATGGGCTACGAGATCGCGGAACAGCTCGACTGGAGCTGGCCCGACTGGATCATCTATCCCACCGGCGGTGGCACGGGCATCGTTGGAATCTGGAAAGCCTGTGAGGAGCTGGAGCAGCTCGGCTGGGTGACGGGTCCCCGTCCCCGCCTCGTCTCGGTGCAGGCGGAGGGCTGTGCGCCCATGGTGCGCGCGTTCCACGGTGGAGCCCTCACGGCGGACCCCTGGGAAGGCGCCACCACCGTGGCCGATGGTCTACAGGTACCGGCCGCGGTCGGCGACATGCTCGTGCTGCGCGCCTTGCGGGAGAGCGGTGGGAGCGCGCTGGCCGTTTCGGACGACGACATGGTCCGCGACATGCGTGTCCTGGGACGCCGCGAGGGTATTGGCGCTGCTCCAGAAGGCGGGGCCACGCTGGCCGCGCTGCGCCGACTTGTCGCCGACGGCACGATTGTGTCAGACGACCGCGTCGTGCTCCTCAATACCGGCGGCGCCCTCAAATACCTCGACCTGCTCGACCACGCCTAGCACGGCGGTGGTCCGGCTGCGCGGACACGCGGCTCGCCGAACGAAATACCAAGTGCCCGCGCCGTACGTATGAGGTCGAGATCCGCCGGGACCGGCTTGGTCTGCCCCACCACCGCCTCCAACGGCACCGAGACGATGTCTGGCGGCCGATTCGCCACCATCCGTCCAAACTCGCCATTCAGCATCAGCTCCACCGCTTTCCCGCCGAACCGCGTCGCGAGGACCCGGTCGAAACTGGTCGGCTCGCCACCACGTTGCAGATGCCCGAGTCGCACCGAACGCGCCTCCTTCCCGGTGAGGTCCTCCAACTGCGCAGCGACCTGCGCTCCCCGGCCGCCGAGCCGCGCCAGCCGCCCGTCGTGGGCGGGGGCGATCACGGACGCCGTGCCGCCTTTCGGCACGGCCCCTTCAGCCACTACCACAATGCTGGACCGCGCCCCGAGACGCTCTCGCTCCGCGATGCGTTCGGCTACCCGCCTGAGATCGTAGGGAATCTCCGGGATCAGAATCACGTCCCCGCCACCGGCGACCTAGTGTATTGCGGCGTGACGCGTGACAAACGGATAGGACACGCTGGCGCATCCCCGTCGAAATGGTGCAATGGACAAATGCACAATCTGCGAACGAAAAGCATGATCACCGTGGCG
>SXOW01000313.1 GCA_005778315.1 Acidobacteriota bacterium | reverse complement strand
GGCACCTTCAACGGCGGCACCTCAAACGACACCACCGTCTACTACGCAGTCGTGCCGCAGGACGCGCTGGAACGCGTCCTGTGGATGGAGTCCGACCGCCTCGGATTCTTCCTGAACACGGTGAACGAACCGAGCCTCGAAAACGAGAAGCAGATCGTCAAGAACGAGAAGCGTCAAAGCTCGGACAACCGGCCCTACGGCCACACCGACTTCGTGGTCGACTCGCACCTCTACCCCGACGGGCATCCCTATAACTGGCAAGTCATTGGCTCGCTGGAGGATCTGCAGGCAGCGACGCTCGAGGACGTCCGGCAGTTCTACGAGCGGTACTACGGTCCCCAGAACGCCACGCTCGTCGTGGCTGGCGACTTTGATCCCGACCAGGCGCGCGAGCTCGTCGAGACCTACTTTGGTGAAATCGCCCGCGGCGAGACCATTGCGCGGGCGACACCCGAGGCCGGTGTCGTCACCGAGACCAAGCGCCTGGTGCACGAGGACAACTTCGCGCAACTGCCGATGCTGACGCTGACCTGGCCCACGGTGGAGGCCTACCACCCAGACTCGTACGCGTTGGACGCCCTGAGCGCACTGCTGGCCGACGGTCGCACGTCTCCCTTCTATCAGGTGGTCGTCGAAGAGGACATGCTTGCGCCGGCCGTCAACGCGGGTCACCCGCAGCGAGAACTGGCGGGCCAGTTCGAACTCTCGACGCGAGCGTTCCCCGACACCGATCTCGACGCGGTGCTGGACAGCTTCACGCGGGCGTTCGCGCGGTTCGAATCGGACGGCGTCACCGAAGCAGATCTGCAGCGGATTACGGCGGGGCTCGAAACGGGGTTCTACCGCGGGATCGCCAGCGTGCTCGGCAAGTCCTTCCAACTGGCGAACTACAGCGTGTTGGCTGGCGACCCAGGATTCGTCACCGAGGACCTGCGTCGACTGCGCGCCGTGACCGTAGACGATGTCATGCGCGTCTACCGTACCTATGTGTCGGGACGACCGCACATCGCGACCAGCTTCGTGCCGAGAGGCGGACTCGCTCTGGCCCTCGACGACTCCGAGCCCGCCGAGGTCGGCGAGGAGGCCATCGTCGCGGACGGGGGGGCGTCCCCGCCGGCTATCGCCCCCGCCGCGTTCGAAAAGACCCCCTCGCGAATCGACCGGTCGGTGCCGCCGGCACTCGCCGACCGCCCACAGCTCCAGGTCCCGGACGTCTGGTCGTCAGAGCTGGCCAACGGCATGCGGGTGCTGGGTATCGAGCACCGGGAGCTGCCCCTCGTGCAATTCAGCTTTCGGATCGAAGGCGGGCGACGACTCGACGACCCGTCGCGGCCCGGTGTCGCCAATCTGGTCTCTAACATGCTCATGGAGGGGACCCGTCACCGGACACCCGCCGAGCTCGAGGTCGCCATCGACACACTCGGCGCGGCGATCGAGGTCAGTACCTCGAACGAAGCGATCACGCTGCGTGCCACCACCCTGGCACGCAACTACGGCGCGACGCTGGCACTGGCTGAGGAGATTCTGCTCGAACCGCGGTGGGACACCGTGGCGTTCCAGCTGGCGCGCGAGCGGACGCTGAGCCAGATCCGCCAGGACGCGGCGGCTCCCACCGCGATTGCCGAAGCGGTTCTCAACCGACTGGTGTACGGTCCCGAGCACGTCCTCGGGCACAACCCGCTCGGGACGACGGAGTCGGTGTCGACGCTCACGATCGATGATCTCCGGGCGTTTTATCAGGACGGTGTCTCTCCGTCGCGCACGACCATGCATGTGGCTGGCGACATCGGGCAAGACGAGGTCACGGCCTCACTGGCTGGGTTCGAGTCGCGCTGGACTGCGACCGAGGTCCAGTGGCCCGAGTACCCGCTCCCGGCGGCGCCGACCGCCGCGCAGCTCTATTTCGTCGATGTGCCAAACGCGCCACAGTCGGTCATCACCGTCGGGCAGATGGCGATGCCCCGCACCGACCCCGACTACCATCCGGCGACTGTCATGAATCATCGTCTCGGGGGCGGCATCACCAGCCTGCTCTTTCAGCGTCTGCGTCTGGAGCGCGGCTACAGCTACGGTGCGGGCTCAGCCTTCCGCGGAGGCCAGCTTCCGGGCCCCTTCGTGGCGAACACCAGTGTGCGCGCCAATGTGACCTACGAGTCGGTCGAGCTGATCCGGAACACTCTCCTGGGGTATGCGGACGGCTACACCTCTGAAGACCTGGACGCCAGCCGCGAAGAGCTGGTTCGGGGCAACCTGCGCGCCTTCGAAACCCTCGACGCGCTCCTCAACATGGTCGAGAACATCAGCGCCTACGACCTGCCGCCGGACTACATCACGCAAGAGGCCGCCACCGCCGCGAGTTTGACGGCAGACGATATACGCGCCCTGGCGCGTACGCATCTGGACCACGAGCGCATGGTCTACGTCGTGGCCGGCGACGCGCGTACGCAGTTGGAACGGCTCGGTGCCCTGGGTCTGGGCAAACCGATCGTGGTGGACCGCGATGCTCGACCGTTGGAGACCAACTAGGCGAGCGGTTTTCGCTTATGATGTGCTGCATCTGAGATCAGCTCTGGCCCCGCTCGACTTCATCCACGGGCAGTTCGCGCGAGAAATCCACACGACGAGGAACGACTTCATGAGAGTGCTATCGACCCTGACTCTGAGCTTGACCGCCGCGCTCCTGCTCGCCGCGGCGCCAGCCGCGGCCCAGGAACCGTCGACCGCCAATGGCGAGTGGCCGTCCTACGGGGGCAACCTGTCGCATGACCGCTATTCGCCGCTCGCCCAGATCACCGCAGAGAACTTCAGCGAACTGGAGCTGGCCTGGCGGTTCAGCACCGACAACCTCGGGCCTGAGCCAGAACAGCAGTACCAGTCCACGCCGCTGATGGTGAACGGCATCCTCTATGTGACGGCCGGCTCCAGACGTGCCGCCGTGGCGCTCGACCCGACGACCGGTGAGTTGCTGTGGATGCACCGCGTTGACGAGGGTGAACGGGGCTCCACGGCGCCGCGGCGACTGTCCGGGCGCGGGCTGGCTTACTGGAACGACGGGAACGACGGCGTCATCCTGTATGTGACCCCTGGTTACCAGTTGGTCGCGCTGCACGCGCTCACCGGCATTCCCATGCCGGACTTCGGTGATAACGGCATCATCGACCTCAAGCAGAACATCGACCAGGACCTGGAGCCCACATCGGAAATCGGCCTGCATGCGACACCGATCGTCGCCGGCAACACGATCATCGTCGGTGCCGCGCACCTGCCCGGTGGCGCGCCGCCGTCACGGACCAACGTCAAGGGCTTCATCCGCGGCTTCGACGCCAGAACCGGTGATCGGAAGTGGATTTTCCACACCATTCCCCAAGGCGACGAGTTTGGCAACGACACCTGGGGCAACGAGTCCTGGCGATACACCGGCAATACGGGAGTCTGGGCGCAAATGACCGTCGACCCGGAACTCAACATGGCGTACTTGCCCGTCGAGGCGCCGACCGGCGACTACTACGGCGGTCATCGCCCGGGCGACAACCTCTTCTCCGGCAGTGTCGTCGCCGTCGACCTCGACACCGGCGAGCGCAAGTGGCACTACCAGACGGTGCACCACGACATTTGGGACTGGGACCTGCCCGCCGCACCCGTGCTGCTGGACATTACGGTTGACGGGCGCCCGATCAAGGCGCTCATCCAGCCCACCAAGCAGAACTACATGTTCGTGCTGGACCGCCAGACCGGAGAGCCGGTATGGCCGATTCCGGAAGTGCCGGTACCAGCCGGCGATGTGCCAGGCGAGTGGTACGCCCCCACGCAGCCGATTCCCACCAAGCCACCGCCGGTCGACGAAGTCGACCTCAACGAGGACCATCTGGTCGACTACACCCCCGAGTTGCGTGACCGGGCCAAGGCGATTTACGACAAACACACCATCGGTTGGCTCTACGACCCTCCGACGGTCGCGACGGCCGAGATGCTGGGCACGCTGCAACTGCCAAACTCGACCGGCGGTGTCAACTGGCCGGGCGCCTCGGCCGACCCGGAGACCGGTTTCTTCTACGTCTACACGAAGACACAGATCGGCGCGCTGGGGATGATCAACGACCCCGACCAGTCGGATATGGACTTTATTCGTGGCCTTCCGGAGGGCGTCAGTTTTTCCGACGCCTCCACCAGCATCGATGGCTTTCCGATGATCAAGCCGCCATGGGGCCGCATCACCGGCATCAACATGAATACCGGCGACATCGCCTGGCAAGTGCCCCACGGTGAAGCGCCGGACAACATTCGCAACCACCCGTTGCTGGGCGGCGCTGACCTCGGCCGAACGGGGTGGCCGGGTCGGGTCGGACTTCTGATCACGAAGACTGTGGTGGTCGCCGGCGAGTCTGGCATGTACACGACGGAAACGGGTGAACCCGGTGCGATGCTCCGAGCCTACGACAAGGCGACCGGGGAGGAAGTTGGCGCGGTGTATATGACGGCTCCGCAAACCGGATCGCCGATGACGTATGAGGTCGACGGTGTGCAGTACATCGTCGTGGCGACGAGTGGTGGCGGACAGTCCGGCGCCCTGCTGGCGTACAAACTCCCCTAAGGTTAGACCGTCACACGGCGCTGGCACGGCCCGAACCTGCAAGGCCCGCTGCACCGACCCCGGTGCGGCGGGCTTTTCTTGTGAACGGCATGGCACCCATGCCCCGATCAGACGACCGACTGGTGCCAAGCATCAGCCAGACCACCCGCTTCGTTGAGGCCAACGGCCTTCGATTTGAGGTCACCGAGTGTGGGACCGGCGATCGGCTGGCGCTCTGCCTGCACGGATTCCCGGAGTGCGCGTTCTCGTGGCGGTTTCAGTGGCCGCTGCTCGCGCGACTCGGATACCGGGTCTGGTCCCCGAACCTCCGCGGGTACGGTCGGTCGAGCCGCCCCGCTCGTCTCGCTGACTACCACGTGGACCGTCTCGTGGCCGACGTCGAAGGGCTGATACGCGCCTCAGGTGCTCGAGAGACACTGCTCATCGGTCATGACTGGGGCGGCGGTATCGCCTGGCTGACCGCACTCGCCGAACGCTGCCCGCTGGCAGGCCTGATTGTGATCAATTGCCCTCACCCTGCCCTGTTCGCACGAGGGCTGTACCGATGGCCGCAGATTCGACGGTCCTGGTATGTCTTCGCGTTCCAGATTCCGCGACTGCCCGAGTGGCTGCTGGGGCGCCGACAGGCTCAGGCT
>SXOW01000030.1 GCA_005778315.1 Acidobacteriota bacterium | reverse complement strand
TCTCCCGCCGTCGTCTCCTGGGGTGCCCGACGTGTAGATGATGGTGGCGAGTGCGTCTGGCTCGACCGCCTGCGCGCGCTCCTTGTAGCGCCGGCCCAGGCCGTCCTCCGTCATCAACCGCTGATGCCCTCGCTCGACGACGTCGGCCCACCGCGTTTCCTCTCCGTCGACGCCTGCCTCCCGGTCGATCACCACCACGATCTCGAGGGCCGGCAACCGATGCCGCTCAGCCCGCACCTTGGCGGCCTCCGCGTCGTCGGCGACCACCACCAGGCGGGCGCCGGCATGGGCCAGAATGTAGCCCACCTGGCTCGCGGGTAGCGTCGCATACACCGGCACTGTCACGGCGCCGGCCGTGAGAATGGCGAGATCGGTGATGGTCCATTCGGGCCGGCTGTCGGACAGGATGGCCACGCGGTCACCCGGGCCGACGCCGAGACCATCCAGTCCCAAGCTAAGATCGCGGACCTCGTCAAAGAACTCTCGACTCGACCGATCGACCAATCTCTCGCCGACACAGCGCCGGATGAGCACCGACTTCGGGTATCGGCCCGACACATGGAACGGCAGGTCAGCCAGGGTGCGAATCAGCGGTCCAGTCATTTCAGGTCCGGCGGTAGGTCCCGCTGCGTCCGCCAGTCTTCCGGATGAGCCGGATGTCGCCGATCACCATCGCCTTGTCTACCGCTTTCACCATGTCGTACACGGTGAGCGCGGCGGCCGCCACAGCGGTGAGGGCCTCCATTTCCACGCCGGTCTGCGCGGTGGTACGCGCGACCGCCTCGATGTCGTAGCCATCATCGCGCGGGTGCAGATCAACGTCCACGTGCGACAGCGGCAGCGGGTGACACAACGGGATGAGGTCGGCGGTTCGCTTGGCGGCCATGATGCCGGCCAAGCGCGCAGTCTGCAGCGGGTCTCCCTTGGCGATCTGCCCCGCCCGAATCAGCGCGAGCGCGTCGGGCGCGATCGTGATGGTGCCCCGCGCCACCGCTTCACGCTTCGTGACCGGCTTGGCCCCCACGTCAACCATGCGCGCACTCCCATCAGCATCGACATGAGAGAGATGGGGGCGCGGCGTGCGCGCGCGCGGTCGCTTTCGTTTCGTGGTCATCTGAGGGTCAGGACAGGATGGCCGACTCGTCAGCCTCGAGCCAGGAAGAACGACAGGCTCTCGAGCGACACCGTCACGTCCACACTCTTCAGCTTGACGTCACGCGGTACCCGGAGCGAGCCCGGTGAAAAATTCAGTAACGCTTTGATGCCGGCGGCGACCACGGTGTTCACGACAATTTGCGCCGACGCCGCTGGCACGGCGATGACGGCGATGGTGATGCCTTCCTGTTTGGTGACCCGCTTCAGGTCACGGATGTCGTGTATCAGGATCCCGCCGCGCGACCGGGTCCCAACCTTGTCGGGCAGGGAATCGAACAGCGCCGCGATCCGGAACCCGTCTTGCCGGAACCCGGGGTAGTCCGCCAGCGCGAAACCAAGGTTGCCGGCCCCGATGATGGCGACATTGAGACGGCGATCCAGTCCGAGAATCTGACGGAGGCGGAGCCGCAGGTCGCGGACGACGTAGCCGACCCCGCGCACTCCGAGGTCGCCGAAATGGGAGAGATCTTTCCGAATCAGGGCCGCGTTGAGGTCGAACTCCGCCGCCAGCCCCTGCGAGGACACGGTGCGTACGCCGTCGGCTTCCAGGTCGTTGAGAAACCGCAGGTAGAGCGACAGGCGGTTCGTCGTCTGTTCGGAAACCTGATCCGTCATACCTGTGTGGTTGGAATCAGTGCCGGCCACCGTTGGCGACGGATCGCCGCAACTGCTTCAGAAAGTATATGTTAAATTGTTTTTTGTGACCCTCCGATGGCGTTGGGCGTTCTCGACCGTCGTGCTGCCGATGGCGCTGGGCGTGGCCCTGCCCGTCGCGACCTCCGCGCAGTCCGTCGGCCAGCGCGCCTCGACCACGATCGCTGCGCTGGGTGCCTATACCAGCTTTTTCCATAGCCGCCCCGTGCTCGTGCGTGCGTGGCCTGACGGTGACGTCGAGGACGTCTTCTTGACCGACGGTGAGCGGCGCATGCGTGTGCTCAACGTGGCTCCCCCGCCGCCGTCATCTGACGACCGCGAGTTGTTGGAGGTCGAGGCGACCTTCTGGGACGTGGGCCGCTTGCCACCCGACGACGTGCGCGTCGACACATTCCTGATCCGACAGCTCTCGGAGCGACTCTTCAATCGGCCCTGGCCTGTCAGCGGCGAATTGATGTTGCTCATTGCCGACCAGGCAACACGTGCCGAGGAGCCGGAAGCGGCCACCATTCAGGCGCTCAGCCTCGAACCCACGCGCTACCTCGACCAAACCGTCACGTTGATCGGTCGGTTCCGGGGCCGGAACCTCTACGGGGATCTTCCAGAAGCCCCGGGGTCAAGCCCCCACGATTTCGTCTTGCAGTCAGGCAATGCCGCCGTCTGGGTCGTTGGCAAAGAACCACGCGGGAAAGGGTTCAAGCTCGACGTCATGGCCCGGGTCGACACCGGCCGCTGGCTCGAAGTGACCGGCCTCGTGCAAGGCGACGCCCAGTTGCTTGAAATCGCGGCGACGGACCTCGCCCCAGTGGACCGCCCCGCGGCGGCGACGCAGACGCAGGTGGTCGATGACCCGAGCGGTCCTGGTCCACCGCCAGAGGTCATCTTCTCCGCGCCGACGCAGGACGATACGGACGTCCCCACCGACGCCCTCGTGCGGGTGCAGTTTTCACGGGATATGGACGCCGAGTCGTTCGAGGGACACGTCGACGTCGCCTACCCGGGGACTCCCGGCGAGACCGACGAGGACGCGCTGGCATTCACCGTGGCCTATCGCCCGCGGAACCGGGTGCTCACCGTGACCATGGCCGAACCGCTCCGCCCGTACGCCACGCTCACGGTGTCACTGGGCGCGGGCATTCTCGCCGCGGACGGCGCCGCCGTAGTGCCGTACACCCTCCGCTTCTCGACTGGCGGCTCCTAACCCGCCCCGCTCTCGCGGCGCTCGTCCCTGGAACGGTTTGTCGTTGCCGCTCAAGGGGCTAGTGCCCGGCGGCCAGCAGGTCCACCATCGCCGCGCGCGTGGCATCCAACAGCGCGTCCGGCCGAGTCCCATCCAGTGACGCCGTGTCGATCGGAGCCCCAATCCGCAAGGTAATCGTGACCGGACGGATGATGGCACTGCCCCGTCCCATCGCTTCATGCGTGCCAAGAATCGCCATCGGCACGACCGCGGCTTGGCCACGGGCAGCCATCACAAATCCGCCCTTCTTGAACGGCAACAAGGCACCCGTCCGACTTCTGGTGCCCTCCGGAAAAATGAGGAACGAGTTGCCCGCCCGGAGTGCCGCCGCAGCGGTGTCGATCGCTTCTCGGCTCTGCTCCCGATTCTTCCGCTGAATCGGCACGAACCCAGCCGTATCGAACACGGTCGATAGCAACGGGATTCGGTGGATCTCCGCTTTGTACAGGACCAGCAGCTTCGGGTGCACGGCCGCCAGAGCCATATAGATCACCGGCGGCTCCACGTTGCTGGCGTGATTCACGCAATACACCGAGGCCCGTTCGCGGTCGACGTGCTCGGCCCCG
>SXOW01000312.1 GCA_005778315.1 Acidobacteriota bacterium | reverse complement strand
CCTACGACGAACTGCGCGCCGACGACTTCCTGGCGTTCGACCCGACGCTTCAGCAGCGAGGTCGGGTCCCCTGGATTCAAAATCGGCAGCTGGCCATCAAGATGACCTACCTGCTGTCGCGGTAGGCCCCTGGCCTCGTTCACAGGCTAGAGCAACCACGCGTAGCTGGCCTTCATGAAGAATGTCCGGTCGCGCTGGATCAGTCGGAAATGATCGGCGCCGATGTAGGTGTCGGAATACCCGAGATACAGCACCGTCTGCGGATTGACCGTGTACGAAAACAGCAGCTGGGTGAAGAGGTCGCGACTTTCGGTGTCGACGACGAACGCGTGCAGCGCCGGGCTGCGCCGGACATCGGTGAACTGCAGAATCGCGCGAAGGAACGCCCGCGTGTTGAATTGATAGACCAGGCGCGGTTCGGCGATGTTGGCGGTGAACAGTCGCCCCGCTGGCAGGTCGAGACGGTTATAGATGTGCGCGTACTCCACCAACCAGTGCTCACCGATGTTGATGGTTGCTGAGGGTCTCAGGTTGAATTCGGTGCCCGCGCGAGCGTGCGCGAAGTCGATCTCGTCGCCCCAACGCACCCGTGTGTTCAGGCTGACGTCGGCGCTGGGCCTTGCGCCAAAATTGGCGACCACGCCCCACTGCTGAAAACGCACTCCAGCGAAGACCCGGTCACGACGGTCGACGTTGGCGAAACCGAACGTTTCCCTGGCCCCGGAGTAGCTGACCGACGCGCTGACGCCACGTTCCAGGAGTACGCCGTCTGACTGCTCGCTGTAGTCCGCCGAGCCACCGAGGCCGAGCTGGTTGAACCACCGGTCGCCGCCGCCGTGCCAGAACCGGACGACCTGACCCTCCCATTTGCGATAGTCGACCTGGGTCACGAAGCCCAGGTCGGCGCGAAACGCTGCACCGTAGTCGGCGAAGCCGGTGGCCGCGAACCAGTTCCGGGTGGTGCGCGTGTACTGCAGTTCCACCGCACCATCGGACAACTCGTCATCGCGTTGTCCAAACCGCGCCTGCATGTCGGCGTTGTACTGGGTGGCCGACCGGGCGACGGTCAGGCTGACGGCGTCAGAACCGGTGAAGCGATGGGTGGTATCCACCGCGAACACCTGATTGTGGTACCCACCGCCCTGCCGGTCGGTCATGGTGACGCCGACGGCGGAGTTGCGGCCAAAGTCCATCCGATAGCGACCGACCGACGCCGTCGTATCGAGCGCAAACCGGGCCGTCTGCGACCCTTGGCTCCCGGGGACGAGGACGTTCGTCTGCGCATCGCGGGCAGAGAACACGCCATAGGTGTGACGACCGGACTTCCCAGTCGTCTTGATCGCGCCGACCGGGTCCGCCACCGTCCGCGTGTAGACGAGGTTCATACGCCGCAGGTTGAAGTAGTCGGTCCCCTCTAGAAAAAACGGGCGCGTCTCAGGGAAGAACAGGGCGAACTGTTCGTTGACATCGAGCTGTGCCGCGTCAGCCTCGACCTGGGAGAAGTCCGGGTTCACCGTCAGGTTCGCCGTCAGGTTCGCCGTGATGCCCCAGGTGGTGGTCAGACCGAGATCGCCCGCTGAACGCTCGTGTTCCAGTGGGCCGGACGGCGGATCAGGTCGCCGGTCCGTTCGCACCGCCGTCACGGTCGGCAAGAACTCGAGATTACGTCCCGGCGCGACCCCCTCGAACCCCTCGATCTTCTCCTCCTGGCTCAAGTAACTGTTCTCACCGCGCGAACGCGGAAACATCCCGATGTGGTGCCGCTGCACGCGCGGATAACTGCGGACACCATCGATACCCCAGGTCTGTGGACCGTCGGCGTCCTGGAAACGCAGCTGGTTGAAGGGGATCGCCATCTCCACCTCGTACCCCTCGGAGGTGACCCGACCGGCGGACGTCCAGATCGCATCCCAGGCCTGGTCATAGCTCCCGGCCATGTCGTCGTTGATCGCGTCCATCTGGACGCCACGGGCATTCACGAACAGCTCGTAGGCGCGACGCTCGTCGTTGAAGGTATCGAGCACCACACCCACCCAGTCGTCGTTCCACACCGTATCGCGGTCGCTGTACCGCGCGCGGATCTGCGAAGGGTCCGGGTCGTAGCATTTGAAGGCCAACAGGACATGCGTGTCGTTGAAGGTTAGAAACATCTCGGTTCGCACTGGCGGCGGGACGTTCTCACCCGGCTGGACCTCGTAGTCGAGTCCCAGTGTCAAGGCTGCCGACCAGGCCGGCTCGACGACCCGTCCATCGACCGTGACCTCGGAGACCGCACGTCTCACCGGATGACGCGGGCGAGAGTCGCCGTCCTGCGCGCCCGCGACCCCTGCGGCAGCCAGAAGCCATACTGCCGCCATCGCAAAGGCCTGAGCCCCAGTCCGGTGAGCTGACATAACCGATAGGTTAGACGACGGCGGCGTCGCGAAGTTGGATCCGTCGTGACGGGGCCTCGCTGCGAGGACGGGCGCTCGAAGTCTGCCCGGGAGGAGAATTTAGGACGCCCCCAAGGGGCCTTGTGGCCCAGAAAGCGCGAAAACGGCCTCCTGTTGGCTGGCCTGGTTCTTGCGTAAAGGATCGTCGGTGGGGCCGCGGCTCAGCCGGAACGCAGCTGCGAATGGGGGACACTCGTGGACACATCCAGATCTGCCGGTACAGAGCCGGATCGTCGCCGGACAACCAGACTGACGAGAGACCGACTACCGTGGTTGCGGGGACTGCGTCTGGCGACCACGGTCGAGGTTGAGCTTGTGAACATGTCGGCCCGCGGCGCATTGCTGGAAACGCGCACCCAGTTTCGTCCGGGCAGCCGCGCGACCTTGCATCTGAGCGGCACGACCGGCGGCTGGACCGTGCCCGGCTCCGTTTCAAGAGTCTGCGTCGTCGCGGCCGAGGTGGAACAGCCGGTGGTGTATCAGCTCGCGCTCACCTTCGACAACGCATTCGCCCCAACGGCGCGAGCCGCCTGACCCCCCAGATCGCTCGAGGCCTGGAGGATTTTCCGGACCCGCGGTAGCATAGGCGGATGCATCTCAGAGTCGTAGCTTTTGCGGTCGCCGGCGCCCTGTTGACTGGGGTGCCTGATGTGTCGGGCCAACTCCTCCCGCCGGTCATCGACGCCACGCGGGCGAGCGACCACAGCGCGCTGCAAGCGCTGGTCGGCAGCGGCGCAGACCTCGACGCCGCCCAGGGAGACGGCGCGACAGCGCTGCACTGGGCCGCACATCGCAACGATCCCACGGCGGCCGTGCTCCTCATCGAGGGAGGCGCCGCGGTCAACGTACAGAACGATCTCGGCGCGACGCCGCTGTGGCTCGCTGCCCAAAGCGGGAGCGCAGAGATGGTGGTCCGCCTTCTGGAGGCCGGCGCCACACCAGACCTTGCACTGGCCATGGGTGAGACGGCGCTGATGGTCGCCGCCCGGTCCGGCAACCTTGCCGCGGTCGATGCCCTGCTGCGGGCGGGCGCGGACCCGAACGCCGCCGAGCAGGAGCGGGGGCACACCGCACTGATGTGGGCGGCCGCACAGGGCCATGCCGCCGTTGTCACTCGACTCGTCGCAGGAGGTGCCGACATTCATGCCCGGAGCGCGGTCTGGCACCAGCTCGAGAACACCGCCGGCAACACCAACCCGAGCGGCAACTTCAAGATGGCGCACGGCGGATCAACCGCGCTGTTGTTCGTGGCGCGGAACGGTGACATCGAAACCGCCCGCGCGCTGATCGACGCGGGCGCCAACGTCAACGACACCGCCGCGGCCGGGACCTCTGCGCTGGTGATTGCGGCCCACAGCGGACATGGCCCGCTGGGCATCTTGCTCCTGGAGGCGGGCGCCGACCCGAATCACGCTGAAGCGGGCTACACGGCCCTCCATGCGGCGGTGCTCCGCGGTCAGGTCGAACGGGCCGCGTCGCTGCTTGAACACGGCGCCGACCGCGACGCGCTGGTCCAGCGTGGCACCCCGGGCCGGCGGTTCAGCGCCGACTTCAGCCTGCGACATCAATATGTCGGCGCGAACGCGGTATGGCTGGCAGCGCGGTACGGCGAACCGGAGATCTTCCACCTGCTCGTCGATGCCGGCGCCGACGTGTTCAACATCGCCGGCAACGGGATGACCACCCTGCAGGCGGCCCTCGGGATGCCCGACAACACGGCCGAGGACCGCCGCAACCAGGTGGACGTCCCTCAGCAGATGGACCAAGCGGTCGAAGAGGCGATGGTGATCGGCATGACCACGTCGCTCCTCGACATGGGGGTCGACGTGAACCTTCCCGGGGGCAACGGCAACGCCCCACTCCACGACGCGGTGCGCCGCGGCTTCGGCGACGTCGTCCGCCACCTGGTCGAGCACGGCGCGGACGTGAATGCTCCGAACGGCCGGGACGAGACCGCGCTGACGCTGGCGGAATCTCTGCAGGGGGTCCCCGGTACCAACGGCGGCCAGACCACGCGACCGGACATTGCCGCGCTCTTGCGGGAGCTTGGGGCGGCCGAGTAGAACCGACCTAGGGCGTCCACTGGTCGTGGATGATGGCCACCAGTCGCCAGGCCTCGTCTTGCTGGTCGTCGCGGGCCAGCACCAGGCGGAGACTCTTCCAATCCATGCCCTCGAGCGCCGGCTTGGTTCCGGGCAGGTGGTATTCGACGGTGACGCCGTCAGCGTAGATCTCCGCCGCGTTGTCAACGGTATTTCCCTGACCGACCCGCGTGTTGTAGCCGATGTCCGAGCCGTCGGCGTACTCGCCGTCCCAGATGAACCGCTCCAGATACTCTGGCAGCGTCAGCTCGATCGCCTCCCCGGTGGCGTCGTCGTAGCCCCAGACTCGGGGGGCTGGATCGCTCCATGCCTCGACCAGCCCGACGGAAGAGAACCACAGGTGCTCGTCGGGAGCCACGAACGCGTAGGGCGACAGGCGTACGCCGCGAGTCGAGTGAACCCATGCAGCGACCGCTCGGATATCCCGCTGCGTCAGGGCCGCCAGCACCTGGGCGGCGACCGCGCCGACCTCGCGTTGGGCTCGGCTCGGCTCCCACAGGGCCGGTGCCAGATCCCCCGAGCCGGCGGACTCGGCGACCTGCCTCTCGCCGACGGCGCCACAGGCACAGAAGGTCAGGACCGCGACCAGCGAAAACGCCACCCATGGCGTCGATTGGTTCACCATGTCCGAACTGCGGTCGCCATCAGTCCAGGGTCAGTGCGCATTTCTGGCGCAGGCGCTCCCAGTCGAAGCCCGGGTGCACGTCGCTCTTGTCACTACGCACAGGTTGGTGACCGACAATGCCCTGGTAGTCCCACAGTGCCTTGTCGAAGTCGAGGTGGTTCTTGGGCGTACGCCGCGGGATGTGGAAGGTCGCGCACAGATGATCCACCAGCAGAGCCACCGCCTCGATCTGCGCAGGGGTATAGCGCGCGAAGTGTCGGTAGCCGCGCCACGTCGTCCCGTGATCGTAGGCGTCCTTCTTGTCGAACCGGTGGCTGGGCCTGATGCTGTCGAACGTGTAGAGTGCGCCGTCCGCCTCCGTGAGGCCGCCCTCGGAGGCGATCTCGATACCGACACTGCGCCGATCCACTCTGCCGCCAGCTCCCTTGAGGCCGAGGTGGTAAGCCCAGTGACGCGGGTCGAAGACCTCGAAGATGGTCCCGTCGCGCTCCAGGACATAGGCGGTGGCGATCGGCTCCTTGGTGTCCTGCCACCACTTGACGGTGCTCGACGCCGAGCCCCCTGCGGTGTGATGGAGCACGATCAGGTCCTTCGGATGCGCTTCCTGAACGTAGCCCCCGGCGAGGGTGAGCCGCAGACTGCGGTCGACCTCCAGTCCCGGCGGCGGTTTGACCGTCACCGCGGGTACGCCTTCCTTGAGCGCCTCCCAGGTCAGCGGTCCGACCTTCCCATCGGGCAGCAGGCCGTGAAGCTCCTGAAACGCGATGACTGCCGCCTCCGTAGCCGGTCCGAACTCCCCGTCAGCGTCGTACCCGAGCTCGCGCAGCCTCGCTTGAAGCGTGCTAACCGTCTTTCCCTTACTGCCTCTAGCCAACGCGTTCGGCATCGAACACCTCCTCAGGCACGTCGCCGCGCCCGCCTCTCGCGGCGGCGAAGCGGGCCTCTGACAACCGGGCCAGCGTCCGGACTGACCTTGCCGGACTCCGGTCAGTCTAACAAGGCGCGGCGTCGTGCACGTAGAGGTTGCGTGGACAGGACACCTTCGCCGGATCTCCCCGCATCGGAGTGGATCTTTGTCCCTGAGGGGTGTCTAATAGCGAGTATTGTTTCCCCGGTCTTCCGTCCTCAGGGGTTCCAGCGGTCCAGACCGGCTGGCCGTCGCCGTCCCAAGACATAAGGAGTTCCAGGTGATCACTCGACGCGTTGCCCATCTGCTTGTCGCGCTCTCGTTCAGCACGCTCCTGGTCGCCGGTGTCGGCACCTCGCTCATTGGCGCCGGCGCGGCTGCCGATGTGCCCCGCGGCACCCCGGAGGAGGTCGGCCTCTCGGCGGAACGTCTGACCAGAATCGACGACGTCGTCCAACGGGCGATCGACGACGAGGCGATCTCAGGGGCGGTGACCATCGTCGCTCGCCGCGGCAAGATCGCGCACTTCGAGGCGCAGGGGCTGATGGACATCGAGGGCCAGACCCCGATGGGCACGGACACCATCTTTCCGATCGCGTCGATGACCAAGCCGGTTACGGGGGTCGCGATTCTGATGCTGATGGAGGAAGGCCTCGTCCGGCTGAACGATCCCGTCTCGCGGTTCGTCCCCGAGTTTGCTGATCCGAAGGTTGCGGTCTGGCAGGGCGGCACGCCGCCCCGGCCTGACGACGATGCCCCGGAGCCGTACACGATTCCCGCCGCCCGTGAAGTCACCATCGGCGACCTGATGACCCATACGTCGGGGCTTGGCAGCGGCGGAGCCGGGGCGCGCGCGACACAGCGGGTGGCGCCGCGACGATCGACCGAGACCCTGGAGACCTACGTGGCCGAGTTGGGCGACGCGCCGCTCGACTTCCACCCCGGCACGCACTGGGCCTACAGCGGCCTGAACGGGATCGACACGCTCGGCCGGGTCGTCGAGGTGGTCTCCGGTCTGACGTTCGACCAGTTCCTCAAGCAACGTATCTTCGATCCGCTGGGCATGGAAGACACGGCGTTCGTCCCGGCCACCGAGAGCGGCTCCCGGGTTGTCACGCTGTATCGCCGGGGACCGGATGGGCTCGACCGGATCGACGTGCCGGCGTGGGTCGATACGACGACGCTCTTCTCCGGTGGCGGGGGACTTTGGTCGACCGCCAAAGACTACCTCCAGTTTGCCCAGATGCTCCTCAACCGCGGTGAGCTCGGCGGGGTGCGTCTGCTCGGGACGCGGACGGTCGAGCTGATGGCGTCCAACCACGTCGGCGACCTCTTCGCCAACGGCGGCACGACCGGTGGACGTCCCGGGATGGGCTTCGGGTTGACGGTGCAGGTCGTCGACAACGCGGTCCAAGCGCAGCAATCCATGTCGGACGGCAGCTTCGGATGGGGAGGCGCCTTCGGCACCAACTTCTGGGTCGACCCCAAGGAGCACCTCACCGCGGTGCTGATGGTGCAGACGCCGGGCGGCACGCTGCGAAACGACTTCGCCAACGCGGTCAGGCAGGCGATTGTCGACTGAGACAAACGCACGCGGAACCGCTTGCGTTCCGCGGCTCGGCCGGCGCGGCACGTAGGGGCGTCAGAACCCTACGG
>SXOW01000311.1 GCA_005778315.1 Acidobacteriota bacterium | reverse complement strand
GATCGCCTCCGGGGACGATGGCACGCTCGACTACCAGTTCACGATCGACGACCCGGAATCGTTCGCCGGGCCGTGGACCGTCTCGTTTCCGATTACCCCAACCGCTGGCCCCCTGTTTGAGCACGCCTGCCACGCGGGCAACTACAGCATGCCGTTGATCTTGAGTGGCGCGAGGGCCGAAGAGCGCCGGTCTGCCACCTCCCGCTAGCGTCGAGCGGCGGCGACAGACCTGATCGCGGTGTCGCATCGGTGGTGTCCCCGTTCGCGCCCTACGACCCCAGCGAATACACCAGGAGGGGCCCGGCCTGCCTGGCGATCGGCAAATCCAGTGGTTGTTCCGTGATCAGATAGTCAAGGTCGTACTCGCCCGCCAGCACGCGCACACGGTCGGCCGTCAGCTCATTGAAGTGCCCAATCGCCTCGACCCGCTCGGCGACGCGACGCGCGATCGCTGGCGAGTAGATGGCCAGCGCGCTGTCCTTGACCAGTTCCAGATACACGTCGCGGCCGCTCGCGGCCCGCACGCTGGTGCCGTACCGGGCGGCATGACCCGGGTCCGCCAGAAAATGGGTCCCCACCGGTTGGGTCTCGGCCCACCGCATCAGCTGGTTCCAATCGCTCTCCGCAAACCCGACCTCAATCGCGGGTCGATCCGGGCGCTCAATAAAACCGCGATAACCGCCCCGGAACACCGCCAACAGAACGACGACAGCCAGGAGCATTCGACGTGGCGCGACGCCACGCGCGGCGCGCGTCCGACTCCCAGGCCACGGTCCCTCGAAGAGGAACCACGCCAGCAGGAGCACGCCGACATAGTCCAGCAACCAAAACACCCGGTTGACCTGTAACTGCACCGCCAGGGCTATCGACGCGTACGAGAACACGGCGGAGCCGAGAAACGCCCCCACCAAGAGCCCGCACCCGGCCATCAACGCCCGCTCTGCGCCTGTGGCGAGGCCGAGCGCGTGACGATACTGGTGCAAGCCGAAGGCGACCGTCGCGATCCCGAGGTTGGCGAGCCACGCCGACAGCGGCCACCCGGGCACGACCAGATAGTCCTTGTACTGCACCAGCACCGCCAGCCACGCCGGGTCCATCACGAGGAGCTGTTCTCGAAGTGGACCACCCAATGTGAGGGCGCCGACCAGGGCCATCGGGACGGACCACAGGACCAGCGTCCGCCGCGCGATTCCGCCGCTCAGCAGTGCGGCCCCGCCCACCATGATCGCGAACCAGCACCCCATCGTGGGATGAATGAGGATGGCGACGACGACGAGCGCCAGGGCCACCTTGCTCCGCCCGCGGAGAAAGAACGCGGTGGCCGCCAACCCGACGGCGAATGCCAGCATGCGCGGATGAAAATAGCCCTCCACCGAATTGGCGCCGGTGTCTGGAATGCGGTGCCGGACGGTCATGAGCGCCAGCAGACCGCCTAGCGTGCACCAGCTCCGATAGAGCGCGAGACCGAGGCCAACCAGCGCGCCATACAGCAGCAGCAGCGTCACGATCTGACTGACCAGAAAGGCTACCGGGAGCGACACCCCCAGCGCGCTGACCAGCGGTGCGAACCAGTCGTCAAAGAACAGCAATCGATCTTGCGCGGCGATCAACGCGCCGTCATGTGGAAACAGCCTGGGATCGATCTCGTGAAGCACGACCGGGATGTAGAACGCCTGGTCGGAAACACCGTAGTGGTAGCCGCCGGAATTGAGCGTGAGGAGCACGCAGAAGCCGATGGCGCCGGCAAGGAGCGGCAGGATGTGACGCGGCCGCACCTCGAGCCGCCCAACATCGTGGTTTGCTGTCTGCACTGTCGCGATGGTCACAGTCGCGGCGATCGGCCCGGGAGGGACCGCCCCGCTGCATTCTTGCACAGTCCCCACCCGCAGCGGTCCGCCGGCGCAGCGACTCACCAGACACACGCCACGGCGGTAAGCGGCCGCAGCGGGTCAGGCGCGCAGCCCCGTCTCAGCCCTCCTAAGAAGCTGTACTCCTCGAAGGACAGCTTCTCGCGTGACGAGTCGCGATCGCATCGCGTCGGCCGCTAAAAACGCACGGTGGCGGCGACGTGTGGCCGTGTGAGCCAGGGGTTGGCGGCGGCGGGGTCCTGGTCGAGCCTTCTGGTGATGTGCATCGTGAGATCCAGCGACAGATTGGGCAACGGCACATACGCCACGGTGAACATGTGCATCTCGGTATTCGACCCCGGAATATCGCTGAACATGAAGGGCGACAGCACCGCTTCTTGCTGGATCCGTCCGTACGAATAGCCGAGCGTATAGGTTCGGGCCGTGTTCGATCCGCCGTACTCCGTTTCGAACCAGAGGCCCGTGGCGCGGTCGGAGGCGGCCTTGGTGTTCTTCAGGTATTCGCCCAGCACGCGGAGCGGATAGTCGTCGCGCCCCGTGTCGAACTCGGCCTCGACGATGGTGTCCACCATGTTGAAGTCCGAGACCAACCCCACGATATTTCCTGCACCGTCTCGTTCGACCAGGTTGGTGAGCAGGCTGTTGAGCGGCCCGGTGGCCCGACCGACGGCCACCTGGTCAACGTTGCCAAACCCGTAGTCGGCCAGCGACACTTGCACCCGGTGTCCGCCGAACGACGCCCCGACCTCTCCGTAGGCACCCACCATGAAGGAGTCGGCATCTGCGGTGACCTCGTTCACCGCGGTCTGGAGGGCCAGCAGCTGGACGTCGACCCTGTCGGACAGATCCCAGGCCACCTGCTCGTATCCACCTTCGAAGTTGAGATCGTCGTCCCAGAGCATTTGCGTCCGCGTCATGGGGGACCCGAACTTGCCCACGCCCAGGGTCAACGCAGAGGCACCGGAGGGGTTGTATCGGATGTTCGCCCGATCAAGATTGAACGGTTTCGGCCGGAAAAAGCTGGTCAATGTCTGGGTGGTGGAGACGGGAGTACCCGGGTCCCCGCTCGCAATCTGAATCTGGAGGCGCGTATCCTCATTGACGTCGCTGTCGATCATGAGCCGCAAACGGTACCGGACCACATGCCGGGTCTCGCGGCTATCCTGGTAAAAGCCCTCGTAGCGCGAACGGAAGTCCCCACCGAGTTGGATACGCTCGTACCACGGAGCAGGAGCGGAAGCACCCTGCGCCATGGAGGAGACGGGGAACACGATGCAGAACGCGGCACCACACAGGGCGAGTCGACCGGCGCGGCGCACGGCACTGGGAATCACGGATGGTCTGTACATGGGCTGAGAATAGCGAGCCAGGGTTTCACACCTGTTACGGACACGTTAATTCTCTGTGACCACATCAGTTGTGGCTGGTCAAGTCTCTAGATGACTCTCACGCGCGCGGCGTGTAAGATGGACCTCACGTATATATTTTTTAGAAGGCAGGGGTCGGAATGCGTAGATTTGGGCTGGAATCGGCGATCACCGCACTCCTCGCGGTAGTGGCAGCCTCACATCTCGCCACCGTCGCGTACGCCCGGCCTGGCGCCGCGGCCGCAGACCAGGCCGTCGTCGATCGGTACTGCCTCAGCTGCCACAACGACCGAGCCCTGCGGGGTGGGCTGTCGCTCGAGGGTGCCGCCCTCGAGGACGTGGGCACGCACGCCGACGTGTGGGAACGCGCGCTCCGGAAGTTGAGAGCCGGTGCGATGCCACCCGACGGCGCGCCGCGCCCGGACGAGGCCGCGTACGGCGAGTTGATCGCGTATCTCGAGACAGAG
>SXOW01000310.1 GCA_005778315.1 Acidobacteriota bacterium | reverse complement strand
GCATGGCGGCGCGGCCGAGGACGCCTTCCATGTGGTGGCGCCCTCCATGCCCGGCTACGGGTTCTCGGACAAGCCACGCGAGCGCGGGTTTGGGCCGGAGAAAATTGGCGAGGTCGGGGCCCAGCTCATGGCGCGGCTTGGCTATGACCGGTATGGCATCCAGGGCGGCGACTGGGGCTCCATTGTCAGCCGGTGGCATGCGTTCAACCACCCCGAGCAGGCGGTCGGACTGCATATCAACATGCTGATTGCTGGTCCTCCGAGCGGCGTCGCCGATCCGAACGCCGGCGTCCCGCCAGAGGAACTCGAGCGGTCGCGGGCACGGTCGTCGTTCTACAACACCGCCGAGGCTGGCTATTCGGCTATTCAGGGCACCAAGCCACAGACCGTGGGCTACGCGCTCAACGATTCGCCGGCCGGCCAGGCGGCCTGGATCGTGGAGAAGTTCCGCGCATGGTGCGACTGCAATGGTGCCCCCGAGTCGGTGTTCACCCGCGACGAGCTGCTGACCAACATCATGCTCTACTGGGTCACCGAGACCGCGACGTCGTCCGCCCGTCTCTATTACGAAAGCCGCAATGCACCCACCTCGCGTCCGATGGGGCGCGTCGAGGTGCCGACCGGCGTGGCCGTCTTCCCCTACGAACTGTTCATCGCGCCGCGCAAGTGGGCCGAGGCCGCCTACAACATCACCCACTGGACCGAAATGCCGCGCGGTGGACACTTCGCGGCCATGGAGCAGCCAGACCTGCTTGTTGAGGATCTTCGCGAATTCTTCCGTCCGTTGCGGGCACGGAACTAGTGTTCTGCACCCGTGCCAGGTGACATGAGTCGATAGCGCCGTGCTCGGCCAAGAAGACGTGACCAACGAACACATACTCGTGGCTGGGCCAACCGCTCGCATTGGCGGTGGGCTGCGGCGGATGCCTGTTGCGAATGCGCTGGTCGTGGCGGCGCTACTGGGCGGCTGCGCGCCCGCGGGAGATGCGGATCCCGCTGCGCTGCCCGAACCCGCGTTCCACCATCTGCACATCAACGCCGTGGACCCGGCGACGTCGCTGGAGTGGTGGAAGACGGCGTGGCCGGCTGGCGAGGTAACCGAGGTGGCTGGGTTCCCCGCCTTTGCCGCAGACGGGGTCTATCATCTCTACACACAAGTGGACGAGCCGGCGCCGGGCGCGTTCGACGTGGACCGGCACCACGCGGTGCCCCAGAGCGCCTTCTGGACCACGGGTCCCAGTACTGACGGGTTGGCCTTCTTCGGGCGGCTGACCGGGTTGGACCCCCAGGGCGACCGCTTCCGGTTCCTGCCCGTCTACACCGGTCCTGACGATACCGAGGGGGTGCTGCACTCCGGGCTGGCGCCCTACGGCGACCGCCTGTTGACCGTCGCCGAACTCGAGACCCTGGCTGGCACCGAGCCCGAACGCGGACCCAACAGTCAGGACTTTGGCTATCTGGTAGACCCGGACGGCGTGCTGCTCGAATTCAACGGAAACGCGGAGACCGAGGACCTGTTCTACGGGCACCTCCATTTCTGGCACGAAGCGCCGTTGTGCGCGGTGAACTGGTACGTCGAACACCTCGGCGCGCGCGGCACCGTGCGCGACCCGTGCGATGTGGAGCGCGGTCCGGTCAGCTATCCCTCGTTCTTTCCGTCGGGACAATTGCGGCAACCGATCGGGTCTGTCCAAGTCGCGAACACCGGGCTCGTGTGGTACACGCGCCAGTGCCGGGACGGACGCTGCGGCGAGGCCGATGGCCCGCTCGTCCCGTCGCGAGGACAGGTGGTGGATCACCTGGCATTGATCTACCCTGCCCTCGACCCGGTGATGGCGCATCTCGAAGCGGCCGGCATCCCCATCGTCGAGGGGCCCTACCCCTTCGGAGAGACGCGCGCCATCCTGATCGAAGATCTGGACGGCCTGGCCCTGGAGCTGATCGAAGCCGGCTAGCCAGGCCGCCCGTCGGAGCCAGGCCCTGCAGGGCCGCCGAAGAGGACCGATTATGCAACTAGAACACCCCGTCTCCCGCCGCGTGTTTCTCGGTGCCATGAGCGCGGTGGCCCTCGCGCCACGATCGTTCGCGCAAGCCGGTCCGCCGATTCCGGTGACCTCGATCAACCACATGACGCTCAGCGTGTCCGACCCCGCTCGGTCGCTCGAGTGGTATCAAGGCTTGTTCGGCATGCCGATTGCGGCCCGCCAGGCCAGCACCATTATTCTGCGGGTGGGCGAGGGCCCTCAGTTCATCGCGATTGGCGGCGGTGCCAGCGCCAATCCGGGCATCAACCACCTGTGCCTGTCGACCCCGAACTTCGATGCCGACCGGATCGTGGGTGTGCTCGGCGAACACGGCGTGAGGTCCACGACCACCTCCGGTCCCATGGAGGTCCGGGTGCGGATGCGCGGCGCGGATTTCGGTGGCGCGCCGGAGGGCACCCCAGAGCTGTACTTCGGGGATCCCGACGGCATCGTGGTCCAGCTTCAGGATGACACCTACTGTGGCGGCGAAGGCGTGCGGGGAGAAGTCTGCCTGGCGCGTCCGGAACCGGCGCCCACCGCAGGCCTCCTGACCATTCGCGAGTACAACCACTTCACACTGTTCGTGACCGACGCGGAGCGGTCGATCGCCCTGTACCAACAGCTGTTCGGCATGCCAATTGACACCTATCAGGGTGCCATGCCGACGCTCCGGGTCGGCGCCGGCAGACAGTTTCTGGCCCTGGCGGGAGCCGGTCGGGGGCCGACCGGGCCCATCATTCACCACGCGTCGATGGTGGTGGATGACTTTGACCCCGACCGGATCCAGGGTGTGTTGGAGAGCTACGGCGTGACACCGCGGGGCGAGGCGCCGGGTCCGGTCGGGCCGCTGCAGTCCTACGTCACGATGCGGATGCCGGATCGCGGTGGCGCGCCCGGTGGCACACCGGAGCTGTATTTTACGGACCCGGACGGCATCTTGATCCAGCTGCAAGACGCCCGGTATTGCGGGGGCAACGGGTATCTTGGTGAGGAGTGCGGCACGCCCGAGAACCCGACCGGCAGGGTATAGATGGCTGAACGCAGCCCAGGGTCTCTGCTGAAGGCCGGCGCGCTCGCGGTGGTGGTGTCTGTGGTCGCCAATCACCTCCTCCACGCCGGCGCCCTGCTGATGCTCGATATTCCGCACGGCTTTCCGCCGCTGCATGGTCCGTGGCCGGTGGTGTTCTTTTCCGCGTTCGGCGCCATTGCCGGGGTGGGCGTCTTCGCCGGGATCGCCAGCGTGTCCTCACGTGCGGTGCCGGTGTTTCGCATGGTCGCGGGCGTGGTGCTGATGCTGTCGATGATTCCGGACCTCTGGTTGCTGACCGAGTCCGGCGCCGCGAATTTTCCGGGCGGGACGGCTGCTGGCGTCGGCACGTTGATGGTGATGCATGTCATCTCGGCCGCGGCCGTCGTGTGGGCCGTCGAGCGGAGCAGTTGATGGCAGGATCGTCCGGCGGGATGGCGTGGTGGGCGGTGTGGATGGCGGCCCTCGGTGCGGCGCTCGTCGTGGCGGCCCCCCTGGGGCACCGTTTTGGGGTGCTGCCGCTGGGGCCGGCACTGCTGGCCGTCCCAGTCGGGATGCTGATCTCGCTGATCACGCTGTTGCTGACGTTGCTCGTGCTGCTCGGGGGACGTCCGATGCCAGCGGGACGACAGGTCGTCATCGGCGCGGCGCTGGCCGCAGCGGTGACCGGATTGTTCCCAGTCGTCCTCGCGCTGCCAGGACTGCGAGCGCCGGCCATTCACGACATTACGACAGACACCGCGACCCCCCCCGAGTTCGACGCCGTGGTGGCGTTGCGGGCGAACGCGCCGAACTCGTTGGAGTACGGCGGGGCTGACCTCGCCGCCGTCCAGCAGGAGAGCTATCCCGACCTCGACACGCTCGTGGTGGGCGTGCCTCCCGCCCAGGCGGTCGAGCATGCTCGCGAGGTCGCGACCAGCATGGGCTGGGATATCGTGGCCGCTGATGGCGCCGCTGGTCGGCTCGAAGCCTCCGACACCACCTTCTGGTTCGGGTTCACCGACGACATCGTGGTGCGGGCGCGCGCGGCGGCCGGCGGATCCGAGGTGGACGTGCGGTCCGTCTCCCGAGTCGGGGTGGGCGACCTGGGCGCCAACGCCAAGCGGATTCGGACGTTTCTAGAGCGATTGGCCGAGGCCAGTTCGTAGGGGTAGCCGACATGCAGTGCACGGAGAGGGAAGTAGGTGACGTGACGGTGCTGGAGGTGGCTCTGCGCGGCCTGGGAGACATCGGCACCGGCGTCACGGACCATGTCCGAGCCCTGGTCGCGCAAGGGCGCACCCGCATCGTGCTCAACTTCCGCGGCATCAAGTCGCTCGACAGCCACGGGTTGGGCGACCTGGTGGCGAGCCAGCAGGCCGCGACCAGAGGCGGCGCGCGCGTTGCGTTGTGCCACGTGCACCCCTACGTGGCTGAACCGCTCCAAATCATGAACGTCGTCGACCTGTTCGATGTCTTTGAGTCCGAGCAGGCGGCACTACAAAGCTTCGGCTGATCGATGTCGTTTCCCGATTTACGCGTGTTCCTCGACCGCCTCCGTCGCGATCGGGACCTGGTTGAGATCACCGTGCCGGTCGACCGCGACCAAGAAGCGGCGGAGATCCACCGTCGGGTGGTGGCCGCCGGTGGACCCGCTCTCCTGTTCCGCACCGTCGCGAACGCCGACTTCCCGCTGGTCACCAATCTGTTTGGAACCGCGAGGCGGGCGGAACTGGCGTTTGGTGAACGACCGCAGCGGTTGATCCGGCGATTGGTTGAATTGCTGGAGACCGCGCTGCCGCCGACCCCCGCCAAGCTCTGGGGTGCTCGTGACGTGATCGGCGAGCTACCCTCGATAGGTCTGCGCCGTGGCCGCCGCGGACCGGTGACCGATGTTGTGACCGACGACGTGCGGCTCGACCGCCTGCCGGCGCTCACCACCTGGCCAGAGGACGGCGGACCGTTCATCACCTTGCTGCTCGTGTTCACGGAACATCCTGATGGCCGAGGCCACAACCTCGGGATGTATCGCCTCCATGTGCACGACGCTACGTCGACGGGGATGCACTGGCAGATTGGGAAAGGCGGCGGGTTTCACTACGCCGTGGCGGAAGCGCGCGGCGACGCCCTCCCGGTCACCGTCTTCCTCGGCGGCCCGCCCGCGTTGATTCTGTCGGCCATTGCCCCGCTCCCGGAGAACGTGCCGGAGCTGATGCTGGCGTCGCTCATCGCGGGAGAGCGACTGCGATTGGTCGAGGGCACTGGCCCCCATCCGTTGGTGGCCGGCGCCGAGTTCGCGCTGATCGGAACCGTGGCCCCCTGCACCCGTCGGCCAGAAGGGCCGTTCGGCGACCACTACGGCTACTACTCCTTGGAGCACGACTATCCGGTCTTCGCGGTCCAGCGGATCGCCCGACGGCACGACGCGATCTTTCCAGCGACGGTGGTGGGGAAACCGCGACAAGAGGACTTCTTCATCGGGGACCTGCTGCAGGAACTGCTATCGCCTCTGTTCCCCGTGGTGATGCCAGCGGTCGAGCAGCTCTGGTCCTACGGGGAAACCGGTTATCACGCGCTGTCGGCCGCGGTCGTCAAGCAGCGCTACCCCCGCGAAGCCATGGCCAGCGCGTTCCGCATTCTCGGCGAGGGGCAGTTATCGCTGACGAAGTTCCTGCTGGTGACCGACCAGCCGGTCGACCTGAAGGACTTCCGCGCCACCCTCGAACACGTGCTGGCGAGGACGAATCCGGAGACCGACCTCTACGTGTTCGCGAACCTCTCGATGGACACCCTGGACTACACCGGTCCCGCCGTCAATCAGGGGTCCAAGGGTGTCTGGCTTGGGCTGGGCGATCCGGTGCGGGATCTGCCCGGCGAGTTTTCGGCGTCCGAATTGCCCCAGGGCATCAGCGACGTCCACGTGTTCTGTCGAGGGTGCCTGGTGGTTGGCGGGCCGTCCTCCAGCGATGACCCGGAGGCGGCTGCTCGCACGGCGTCGCACCCCGCTTTCGCCGCTTGGCCGCTCGTCGTGCTGAGCGACGAGCCGGCCCGCGCGGCGCGCAGCCCGATGAACTTCTTGTGGACCACCTTCACCCGATTCGAGCCTGGCGCCGACATCCACGCCGCGTCGACCCGGGTGGCTCGGAACCATCTGGTCCGCACGCCGCCCATCGTGATCGACGCCCGTGTGGCGCCCTCGTTCCCGGACGAACTCTCGTGCGATCCGGCTGTTGCGGCGAGGGTCTCCGACCGATGGGCCGAGTATTTCCCTGCGGGCGGCGTTGAGATGGGTGATGCCGAACGCGGGCACCTTGATTGACCCCCACTCGCCCTTGCCTGGCGTGCGGGGCGTCAAGCACTGTCCGTTACGCACTGGACAGGACCGGATCGAACGGTTTACCGTCAGTCGGACAAACTATGGCGCTCCTGACGCGGCGCCTGCATGAGGAAGACAAGAGGAAGACGACATGATGTATCGAGGCATGGTCGCGGCGGTGATCGGCGTGG
>SXOW01000309.1 GCA_005778315.1 Acidobacteriota bacterium | reverse complement strand
TGCGAGCACGGTGCACGTGGTCGACGCATCCCGCGTGATCGACGTCGTGTCGAGTTTGCTGAGTCCGGACCGACGGGTCGGGCTGGACCGTAGGAATCGGCAGGAGCAGGTGGCGTTGCGCGAGCAGTACGCCACTCGGCAAGCCACGCCGCTGCTGTCATACGACCGGGCGGTGGCGAATCGGTTTTCCCCGGACTGGGTGGCCAGTGACCTGTTATCGCCGAGCTTTCTTGGCCGGCGCGTACTCGACGACATACCGATTGAGGAGGTCGTTCCGTTTATCGACTGGACGTTCTTTTTCTCGGCCTGGGAGATGAAAGGCCGCTATCCCGCGGTACTCGACCACCCGACCTACGGTGAGCAGGCCCGCCAGCTCTTCGACGACGGGTCCGCGTTGCTTCAACGCATTGTCGATGAGCGGGCGCTGAGCATTCGGGCGGTCTACGGGTTCTGGCCGGCCTCGAGCGATGGTGACGACATCGTCGTGTTCGAACCAGCTGGGGCGGCATCAGAGCTCATCCGCTTCAACATGCTGCGTCAGCAGGGTGAGCAGCCGGACCAGAGGCCCAATCGGTCCCTGGCCGACTACGTCGCGCCACAGGGCCACGGCGTCCTGGACCACCTGGGCGCCTTCGCGGTGACCGCCGGGATTGGCGCCGACGCCCTGTCCGCCGAGTACGAACGTGACCACGACGACTACCACGCGATCATGGCGAAGGCGCTGGCGGACCGTCTGGCCGAAGCGGCGGCGGAGTATCTCCACGCGGAAGCGCGTCGGCAGTGGGGCTTTGGCCAGGACGAGGCGTGGTCACCGGCGGATCTCTTGCAGGAGCGCTACCGCGGCATTCGTCCCGCGTTTGGCTATCCCGCCTGCCCGGATCACAGCGAGAAATTCAAGTTGTTCCAATTGCTCGGTGCCGATTCGATCGGTGTCGGCTTGACCGAGAGTGCGGCCATGACGCCAGCGGCCAGCGTCAGTGGTTTGTACTTCGCCCATCCCGATGCGCGTTACTTCTCCGTGGGCCGCATCGGCGCGGACCAGGTAGCCCGCTACGCGGCGCGTAAGGGGTGTGGGGTGGCGGAGGTCGAGCGATGGCTTGGACCGTCGCTTGCCTACGAGTCCGGTTCGACGTCGGGTTGACGGGCGGCGATCATCTGTTCGAGTTCCTCCAGCGACCGCGGCCAGTCGCTCTTCAGGAGTCGCGAGAGCGACCGGTCCGAGAGGAGTCGCCCGCCGGTCTGGCAGCGGGCGCAGTAGTTCGCCTCGTTACTGGCATAGACGATTCGTTGGACGGGAGCCCCGCACACCGGGCACGGTTGACCGAAGCGGCCGTGGACAGCCATGCCTTCGTGAAACGCCGTGACCTTCTCCGGGAACCCGTCTCCCACCGCTGCTCGCAGGCGGTTCGTCCATAGTTTCAACGTGGCCCTCGTCGCGTCGCGCAGGTGATCCACCTCCGCGTCGCTCATGCTGTGGGTCAGTTTCATTGGGGACAGGCCGGCCGCGTGCAGAATCTCGTCCGAGTATGCGTTTCCGATGCCGGCAAAGAGACGCGGGTCGGTCAAGGCACGTTTGACGGTGTGGTTCTCGCGTCGCAGCGCCTCGCGAAATTGTGCGGCCGTCGACTCGAGGGGTTCCGCTCCGCCGCGGTCATGAGACGCAAGTGCCGTCATGTCCCCGACGACATGCAGGGACGCACGTTTCTTTGTCCCCTCTTCCGTGAACAGCACCGTACCGTCTCGAAAGTCGAAGGCAGCCAGGCCGCGCCGCTTCGGGAGCGGAGCCCCCGCCTCTCGCCAGCGCAGACGTCCCGCAATCATGAGATGAATAACGAGTGATCGGTCGCCGTCAACCGTGATCACGACGCGCTTGCCGATCCGGCTGATGTCCCGCACGACCCGCCCCTCGACCGCGCTCAGCGGCGGCGTGACCGACCGCAGCACGAACGGACTCCCCAGCCTGACCCGCTCCAGGGGCTGCCCGAGAACGAGGGCCCGCAGGCGCTCGACATAGATGGTGACATCGGGTAGCTCCGGCATCAGGCCTACCCCTTCAGGCGACCAGACACCTTGGGTCCGCATCCGGGTAGGCCACTCTGCGCCGGTGTATGATCACGGACCGATCGGCGTTTCGACGCATCCATGTCCATGGAATATCACATCCGGCAGTACGGTCTGCAGCAGGGTGCGCTGGAAATCCAGTACATCGAGGAGTTCTTCGGCGAGTTTCCCAGACGCAAGACCTCCGCGGAGGTGATCGCCCGACTCCAGCATCGAGACCATCAGATCGTCATGGCGGAAGCGGCGCTTCCGGACGATGCCGCGACCGTGGTCCCGGTCGCTTTCAAGGTGTCACACGAGTTGCGAGAGACCGAGAGCGATCCCGAACTTATGGATCTGGTCCAGCGACTCGGCGGTTGCGTGAAGTTCAGCGGGCGTCGCGTGCTCTATAGCTGGATTGGCGGCACACGGCGCGACTGGCGAGGCCAGGGGTTCTTCCGCGCGTTGACCGAACAGCAGGAGGCCTGGGCCCTGGACAATGGCTTCGATGAGGTCGTGGTCAAAACGAAGAACAAGTCCTACGGGATGCGTGGAACATTGGACCACCTGGAGTTCGACGTGCTTCACTTCGAGCCCAACCCAGAGGACCGTCGAGAGTCAAAGGTCTATCTCAGCAAGCGGCTTGGGCGTGCGGTCCTGGACCAGCATCGGAGCAGGCGAGACGTTGTGAACGTGCGCTAGGTACCCCGCCTGAGGGGGGTGTGTGACCCGAAGGCATATTCGAGGTCGGGCGGTGGATCAGCGGATGCGTGTGCGGGAGGTCGATCGCGCGGACCTCGCGGCGCGGGGGATCTCGGAGGCGGAGCTTGTTCGTCAACTGGGGTTCTTTGCGCGGCCCCCAGCGTGGGTGCCGCTCGACAGACCGTGTGGGGTGGGCGACGGCATCACGCAGCTCGGTCTGGCGGAAGCGGCACGCTACCGGGACGTGTTCGACGAAGGACGGCTGGCGGGGCGTTGCACGATCTTCGTGCCCGCGTCAGGCGCGGCGAGCCGGATGTTCTCGGGGCTCGTCAGCGCGCGCGCACGGGTGGACCCGATGACACGGGACGCGCTCTCGTCAGCGGCGCGCGGGGGCGACGCCGGGGCGCAGGGTGCACTGGACTTCGGTGAGAACCTCGAACGCTTTCCTTTTTTCCCTCTGCTGGCCGCGGTCATGTCCGACGCGGGCCTCGACGCGCACGCCCTTGCGGCGGCTGGGCAGTATCGACCCTTCGTCGACTATCTGATTGGCGACGCCGGACTCGGCTACGCTGCTCGGCCAAAGGGACTGTTGCCCTTTCACGGGTCCGGCACCGGGAGCCGGACGGCGTTGGAGGCGCATCTCGTCGAGGCTGGGGCCTATCTCGGCGACGCATCGGGTGTGTGCCGTGTGCACCTGACGGTGTCGGCTGAGCACCTCGCTGATTTCGAGCGTGCGGTCGCGGCAGCCGGAGAGGCCCTCAGCCGCAGATTGGGTGTGCGATTCGATGTCGGACTGTCGGTACAGGGGCTGAGTACGGACACAGTGGCAGCGACCCTCGACAATACGCCGCTGCGCGACGTACAGGGCCGGCTCGTCTTCCGACCCGGGGGGCACGGCGCCCTCCTGGAGAATCTGCACCAACTTGGCGGCGACGTGGTGTTCATCAAGAACATCGACAATGTCGCGCCCGAAGCGATGAATGGTCCGACACTTCATTGGAAGCGGGTGCTCGGGGGGTGTCTCATCGTGGTCCAACGGCAGGTCCACGGTCATCTGCGGGCGCTGCACAGCGAGCACGGAGAAGCAGCGGTGGCGGACGCGCTGACGTTTTTGCGCGCTACGTTCGGCCAGGAGCCTGGTCCGCGCGTTGCGAGCGGGCCCCTGGCCGAGCGCCGGTCGTTCGCCATCGCGCGTCTCGACCGACCGATTCGTGTCTGCGGGATGGTGCCGAATCAGGGACAGCCGGGCGGGGGGCCGTTTTGGGTCAGGGGTGATGACGGAGAGCGGCACACGGAGATCGTGGAATCTGCTCAAGTGGACCAAGGCGCGCCGAACCAAACGGCGATTCTCGCCGCCGCCACCCACTTCAATCCGGTAGACCTGGTGTGCGGGATGCGGGATTGGCGCGATGAGTCGTTCGATCTACGACAGTTCGCGAATCCCGACCGCGTGTTCATCTCCGAGAAATCGTTTGGCGGGCATCCGATCAAGGCTCTCGAACACCCTGGTCTCTGGAACGGCGCCATGGCCGATTGGCTGAGTCTGTTTGTCGAGGTGCCGCCCGAGACGTTCAGCCCGGTGAAGACGGTCAACGATCTACTGCGTCACGAGCGCGAGTCTGAGCTCGGATAGCGGAAACACCCCACCAGGTGGTCGTTCACCATGCC
>SXOW01000308.1 GCA_005778315.1 Acidobacteriota bacterium | reverse complement strand
CAGGTGCACGCTGGCGGTGGGAGTTGATGGACCAAAACCGCTGCCCGCCCACGAGCGGACAAGGGCCACGATCTGCCACACTGCGGCGAACGCGACCGCCGACCGTAGATGTCGCTGCCAGGTACTGCGCGAGAACAGCGAGCCGTCGGCGAACTGCACGATGAGCAGGGCGCCGACGGCATAGATCGCGAAGATCCCCTGCAGGAACCCGACCGCAAGCACCGCGCCGAAGGTCAGGGGGTGACGCTGTAGCAGCCACAGGATGGCGGTGACGAGCAACGGCTCGACGTTCCCACCGCTCGGCTCGATGAGTTGCATGGACGTGCCCGGTGGCGCGACCAGAAACGGCGTGGCCACGAGCAGCGCGGTCCACGGTCGCAGACCAAGCTCGCGCTGCAGCAGCCACACCAGGACCACGCCGAGACCGACGTTGACGAAGAGCAGCGGCAGCCTGAGCAGAAACTCCGACGGACCGAAGAGCAGGAAGAGGGGCGCGGCCATCCAGACCTGGACGGCCAACTGATAGTCCTGGCCATACTTGTACACGGGGAAGGCCCGGCCCTCAATCAGATGGTTGGTCATGAGGCCGGTGACGGCCTGGTCAGAATTGAAGGAGCCTTCGAAGAAGAGGAAGACGGCGGTGCGCAGGACCACAAGGGCTACCGCCACCACCAGTACCGTGATGCGGTCCCGCCGCGACGCTACTGGAACCAGGGGGTGCTCCGACACGGCTGGTGGACTCTCTGACCCCTGCGGGGTATTGTCTGGTCGCGCTGCAGGCTGCCGGCCCGGGGGCCTGCTCTCGACCACGGCTGGATGCTATCACCCTCACAAATGGGGCAGGAACGGGGCATGGCCCAGTGCCGGGGCCCGACCCCTCAACGTGCAATGCGTGAGCGTATCTGGTCGGCTGGGGCGGCGGTGGCTGCCGGGGTCCTGTTTGCGCTGGTATCGGTACCCGACCTCGGCGTCAGTCTGATCACAACACTCCCCTCCACCCCATTGCTGGAGGCAGACCCCGTTGTGCAGGCCAGCGTGTCGAGGCTCGGTGCTCCTGACGCGCCTGGCTGGCTGGCATCGAGCGTCATCTCCCGCGTCTTCCTCGCCGCGGGCCCTGGCTCGCCCGTCGAGGCGCTCGGCGTCATGGCGGTGCTGGCCGGTGCCCTCGCGATATTCCTGGTGATGCAGCTGTACCGACGGTGCGGCCTCAAGGGGCTACCCGCCCTGGTCGGGGCCGGACTGGTGGCTGGCGGAGCGAGCACCCTGTCGCTGGTAGCCTCGGGCAGCGTCGACACGTTGGTGCTGCCATTCGTGGTGGGGCTGCTCGTGACCGGTGTGTGGTGGGTCGAGACGGGCGCACGTCCGGCGCTGACCCTCTGGCTGGCTCTCACCGTGGTCACGGTGGGGAGCTACCCGGTCGCACTGGCGGTCGTGGCGGTCGTCGCCGGCCTGCAGGCGTTCAAAGTGGGGCGAGGCCAGAGCGGATGGCGTCCGTTCGCCCTGACCGTTGTGGCCGCTGCGGGCGGTCTCATACACCGCACCGTCGCCGCCGGTCTCCTGGCGGCTGACATCACCCTGCGCCTCGGTCTTGCCCAGGCCAGTGTCGTGACGCCGGCCTGGTCAGCGTCTGCAGCCGACGTCGCGGCGGCAGCGCGCGCTCCGGCCAGTGCCGCCCTGTCCGTGATCGGCGGAGAACTCGGGTTGTTGGGCGGCCTGCTGGTCAGCGCTGGCGTCGTCGTCCTCGTGCGCGGTCCAGGACCGGGCTGGCTCGTATGCGCGGCAGCCGGTCTGTGCGCGGCGCGCGCGACGCTCTGGGGCTCGTCGACCCCGGGCGCCGATCAGGCGGCTCTCATGCTGCTGGTCTGGTTGCCGGCCGGTGTCGGTCTGCATTGGGCGGTGGTGACAAGCCCGACCCGGTCCTCGCGTCTTGGCATCGCGGCGGTTGGCGTGCTGCTCTTGGCCAGCAACCTCGTCCGACACGAGGCGCGGGTCCCCTGGTTCGCCGACGCCGCCCGCACGCCGCACATGGAATACCTGATGGAGACCCTGCGGGGGGCCTGGCTTGCGGCGGAACATCCCTCACTGGATCGTGCGCTCTCGCTGCCACGTGGGCCGTCCGGCGGCGGGCTCCTGCCGGATGACGGTGCGGCGGCGCGGCGCGCGGCGGCTCAGGGCGACCCCCTGTTCGCGTTCGCACGCGGGCGCGCCCGTCTGGCACGGATCGGGTTCCAGTTTGCCCCCGCGGCGCTGCCGCCTGCGCACGTGACCCTCCGTCACTGGCTCGAGTCCTTGCCGCGGCGTTCCGTCGTGGCAGCTATCGCGGGGCCTGACTTCGTGAGGGCGGTCGCCTCCGGCGCCACATCGCCGTTCAGCGCGGTCGGAGGTAGCGGTCCCGTGTCGGGCGCCTCCGGAGTGTACGCCGTGGTAGGCGTGGTAGGTGGTGGGGAGGCGGCGCTCGAGCGCGAGGCGCCAGAACGTGTCGTTCTGGACGTTGACGCCGGCGACCCGCTCGGCACCTACCCGATGCGGTCCAGTGCAGGCCTCCATCTCGAGCATGATGGTCAGGACGCCTGGCTGGCCGTGGACGGTCGGCGACACGTCGGCACGCAGACCGGCCTGGCCCTCGTCGCCCTCACCCCGGACGGTCAGATCCTCGCATCGTTTGCGACGGATGTCGCTGTCGGGGCTGGAGTCGGGCGACCCGAATCGTGGCGCGTTCCGCTTCCCTCCGCAGGGCCAGAGATGTGGCGACTGGTCGGCACCGAGGCGTGTGTCCAGCTTCCGCCGAATCAGTGGGTCGACGTGACCGCGGCGAGCCGCACGGGGGGCCTGGCGGCCGTGCGGCCAGCCGCCGTGTCCGGCCCGATCCAGCTCTACGTGGGCGCTCCAGTTCCGATGCGTCCGGTTGAGCAGTCGCGCGGACGTCCGCAGAGCGGGCCGACGGTCGAGACTCGATTTGTGACCGCCGCCGCCGAGCACCGGTTGCGTTTGACTATGGCGCTCCAGCGAGATGAGCTGTCGTTCGGATCGAGTCTGCTGGCGGCGCCCGTGGTCGAGCGACTGGAACTGGAGCCGGGCGTGTCCAGCGTGGCGTTTCGCGGGGCTCCTGAGACAGCGTTCGCCCGGTTCCTTCCGGAGGCGGTGAGCGGATCCCTGGTCGACCTGTGTGGCATGGTGTGGGGGGAGGCATGGCTCGCCGATCCGGCCGCTCCATCCGTCGCCGTCCCCGTGGCGGACCTCGACCGGCTCGGCTGGGGATGGCACGATGTGGAGGAGGACGGGGCCGGCACCTTCCGGTGGTCGGACGGCCCGGAGACCGAAACGCTGCTGCAACTCACCCGAACGGCGCCGATCCGAGTGGAGGTGGATCTCTCCAGTGCGGGCGTCGACCTGACCAATCTACCGGTGACCGTGACGGTCCTCGTGAACGGCGCCGAGATGACACCGCTGACCATGACGCGGGATGTGGCGACCTACGGGTGGTCCGTGCCGCCGGCCGCCTGGAAGATCGGCATGAACCGTCTAGGTCTGCGCGTGTCTGCGGCCGTCAGCCCGGCGACGCTTGGTCTGAGTGACGACAGCCGGAGCCTCGGCGTCGCGCTGCGCCGTTTGCAGCTGACCCGCCTCGAGTAGCGTGCAACTGGACCAAACACGGTTGTGGTCAGAGCTCACGGCTTGAGTGCTGTGCCCCAGTGCTCCGTACTGGCGCGGAGGGTCAGCGATTCGCCGCCGCTGGCATGCGACCGGTCCGGTCCCCGCTCCCGTGACGGTCCGGTCGGTCCCGTCGACCCGGAGACGAACCGTCACGGAGGCCCCGTTGGACCGCAGCGGTGCTAGGGAATCTCCTAGTTCCGCGGCACCGGGGCCAGCGCTACGCTGAGGGTACTCGCCAGGGGACGTCGCGGTCATTCAGGACCAAGTCAGCTCCTGCGGACATGGGGGTGGGTCTCGGATCAAGGTGTCTTGGCAGACAAGGAGGTGCAGTTGGAAACGCCGCCGGAGAGCACTGGCTCTCAAGGCCGCCGGGAGGCGCCGCAGTCGGGGTCGCGTCAGAGCGTGACCGCGAGCGGCTTCTGGTGGAGTTGAGGGCACGACCGGGCGCCGACCATCAGACACGCCCTGTCGAGGGCCGCGACGACATGAATGGCGAACGCGGTGACCAGAAAACGGGCCTGAGTCCTCCAGACTCACAAGATGGTTCGACGCCGAAGCGCTCGGGAGAGCCGCGTGGTAGGAGGTGAGCGGAAACAGGCGCTTACCCCGCCACGCGGCTCGCACGCTCGGTCTTTCACATCCTCGCCTTCAAGCCGATTCGTACGGCGGCAGGTGGTACGAATCACCGCGGCATTACGTCGCTGTCGTAGCGCGGGAGCGACCGCACGTGCGTCGGCCCCGATCGTGACGAGCCGCAAGCTGGTCCCTGGGAATCCCCCTAGTTCCGAGCCGTGCCCCCGCGGGGGTATCGTCGGACGCAGACGAAGTGGAGGTTGCCATGTCGACCACCCCATACCCAGAGACCCGCACTCGCGGTAGCGGCCCTGGTCGCAGTTGGGATTGGCCAAGCACAACTCAGGGAATCGTTCGGCCAGCTGCTGGGCCGTGTCGCCGAGCAGACGGCAGCGGCAGCCGACACCTATGTCTTCCGACACCTCGTCGAAGTCTCCACCCTCGCCAAGGTGCCCACTCTGAGAGCCGAATCGTCGACCGCGTCGTCGGACACTGAGGACGCCGACGCAGTGTGGGACATCGACCGGCGCTGGGGGCGATTGGTCGGACTCCCCATCGAGGTCAACGGTCTGTTAGACAATCAAGCATCGCGATTCCTGCGCGAGGCGGTTAGGGACGACCCGGTCTATCGCGAGCTGCTTCTGAGTGACCGCCATGGCCGCCTCGTCGCGGCATCGGGCATGACGAGTGACTACTACCAAGGGGACGAAAAGTGGTGGAGCGATGTCGCCGTCGGCGGCCGTGTGAGTATCGGCGATGTAGCCTGGGATGAGAGTGCCAACGTCTTCGCGCTCGAGGTGGCGGTGCCGGTGAACGGCGAGTCGGGCAACCTGGTCGGCGACGCGGCGCAATTCGTCGATGTCACCGATATGCAATTGAGGGTCGACGCCGTTCGCCATGAGGTTGAGCGCCAGTGTGATGAGGTCGACGTTGCCGGTCGTTCACCGTTGCCGAACAGCGTGCCCTCCACCCGTTCGGCGCCCGCCATCACCCCGAACTCGGCGGCAGCGACGGCGCATCCGCGATCGTTGTGCGGGTGCACCGACAGCACGACCCGATCGCGGTGTTTGATGGTCCGACCGAACCACTCGATGACGTCTCCGTAGACGTTTGGCGAGTAGCATTCGACCGTCGCTGGCAGATTCAGCACCAACCGCCGCTCGTCGCCGTCGGGTTCGATCACATCCATGACCGCCTCGCAGATCTCGATCGCGAAGTCGGGCTCGGTCAGCGTGAAGCTCTCGGGTGAATACTCGTATCGCACCGCGGTGTCTGGAATGGTCTGTTCCAGCGTTCGTGCGAGTGCCGCGGCCGTCGTGGCGATCTCGACGATGCCCCGCTTCTCGAGTCCAAACACCACCCGCCGCTGAATTGGGTTGGTCGAGTTGTAGAAGTGGATCAGCGCCCGCGGTGCGCCCTGTACGCACTCGAACGTGCGTGCGAGAAGCTCGGGTCGACACTGCACCAGGACTTGTATCGTGACATCGTCCCGAATCAGTCCGTCCTCGATCAGCAACCGAACAAAGTCGTAGTCAATTGGCTGGCGGCGGGGAACCCGACCTCGATTTCCTTGAACCCCATCGCGACGAGCGTGTCGAAGAGACGTCGCTTGCGGTCGACGTCCATCGGATCGATCAACGCCTGATTTCCGTCGCGGAGGTCGACGGAACACCAGAGCGGCGCCCGCTCGATCACGCGATTCGGCCAGGTCCGATCCTCCAAGACGATCGGGGCCAACGGCCTGTATTTCTCAAACGCGGTGGCGATGGTTCCGTGAGACGCGGTCGGCATGGCGCTGAGGAGTGAGGTGTGATCGGCCGGAAGCCTATTCGGTGACCTCAACGCCGCGCCAGAACGCGATATATCCCTTGATTTCGGCGGCGGCGTCTTTCGGGGTTGGGTAGTACCAGGCGGCGTCCACGTTCTTGGCGCCACCCACATCGAGTGTGTAGTACGACGCATCGCCCTTCCACGGGCACATCGTGGTGGTCGCGCTGTCAGAGAAGTACTCGCGATGTACCGAGCCCGGCGGGAAGTAGTGGTTCCCTTCGACGATACGGGTGGCATCGCTTTCCGCGACGGTGACACCGTTCCACCTGGCTTTCATGACTGTCGGTTCCTCCTGTGGTCTGCTGATTCCATGCTACACCGTGCGCGCGGTTTCGGCCCGCATCTCGGCGCGCCTGGCGATCAGGCCAGAGGCCATGGTGGCGAGGACCTCGAGGGCCGTTTCGAAATGCTGCTCGATCGTGTCAAGAAAGGCGTCGGTCTCATTGTGGAACGCCGTGACGGGTGTCTCCACCACCGCGTCGTACCAGCGGGGCGCGTTGCACAGCGACTCCAGGTTGCCCAGCGGGTAGCCTGGCCCGCAGAGAAAGTGCGTCCCGTCAGTCGTCGTGCAGCGTACCCGACCCTCGAGCAACGCATACATGAACCCCGATGGGGCGCCCACGCGCCAGAGCGTCGTCCCGGGTTCGAAGCGAGCAGTTCGCATCCGT
>SXOW01000307.1 GCA_005778315.1 Acidobacteriota bacterium | reverse complement strand
CTGACCGGCTCCACGGCGACGTTGTCCGTCGGCAGCCAGGCTGGCCCAGGTCGTATCTACGCGCGCGACGGTGCCCGCGACCTGGTCTTCACCATTGACGAGACGCTCGTCGCCGATCTCACGCGGGACGCCGTCGCCTACCGGCGCAGGGATCTGTTCGGATTCAGACCGTTCAACGCGGTGTCGTTGGGAGTCGAACGTGACGGCCACCAGTGGTCCTTCGAAAAGACCGAAGCAGCGGACGGGACTTCCACCTGGCGTCAGCTTTCGCCTGACGCGACGGCCGTTGACGAAGCCCCCATGGAGGACCTGCTGGCCAAGTTGTCGAATCTGCGCGCGGACGAGTTCGTTGACTCGCGCGACAACACCGGCCTCGACGCGCCGGTCGCGCGCATTCGGGTCTCGTTTACCGACCGGGAGGACAACATCACTGAAGAACGGGTCATCGTCGGCCACCCGGACGGTGACGGCACTAACACCAACGTGTTCGCCGTGAGTGGCGACGAACCGGGCGCCGCCCGCCTGAATACCGAGGCCTGGAACGACGCGATAGAGGCCCTGGAGACGTTGTCAGACGCGCCAGGTACGACCCCCTCGTGAGCCCTCTTTGTCCGCAGCGTGAAGCAGGCGTTTGAACAGAGGGGCATCGAGGTAACGGGAGACGCCGTTGATCTCGACGATGTCGCGGCGCGCCTCACCGAGGGGTCGCCACGCGTCCTGGCCAGGCACGAGTCGCCACCGTTGTCCTCTCTGGCGACAACCCTCATGCAGGCCAGTCACAATCTGTACGCGGAGACGCTGCTCAACACACTCGACCAGAATCGACGACCACGTACGGCCGACTCGGGTCGCGCCGCGGTGCGCGACCTGCTCGCCGCGTGGGGTATCGACGCCTCGGAGGCTGTCGTCGCCGATGGGTCAGGCCTGTCGCGCCATAATCTCGTGACGGCGCATGCATTGGTCGAGGTGCTCCACCGTATGCACGAACAGCCGCGACACGCCGTCGCGTTTCTGGAGACGCTGCCCGTGGCGGGAGTCAGCGGAACGTTGGCCAGCAGAATGGTCGGGACCGCGGCGGAGGGAAACGTGCGCGCAAAGACGGGCTCGATGGCCAATGTCCGCACGCTGGCCGGGTATGTCCAGCCGTGGGAGTGCGATCGCAGGCGTGAAGGTCGGCGTATCTCTACCGTGGCGGATTAGCGCTCGCTGCTGACCGGATTGGTGCCACCAGTGCCGCCCACGTGAGCATCACTGGCTGACTCGAAGATCGGTGACCCTGCTCCAAACTCCAGATCCGGGGCGAGAGAACCGGTCACACGCAGGAACGTGCCAACCGTGTCTCCGGCCAGCACTGTCAAGGGCTGACTGACCGCTAGCACGTGGTCGGACTCGAGCGGTCTGCCAGTCCTCCCAACGGTGGTCGCCCGTTCCCGGGGATCGGCGTCGAGTCTCCTGAAGCCGCCTGTCGATGGCGAAAAAGCGAAGGTGCCGGGCGGTACGCCACTGTTCAGCAATTCGATGACATAGGTGCCGGCGCCGAGTCCCTCAAACTGAAACTCGCCAAACTCATCGCCGATCGTGGTGCCGACGATCATGCCGTCGCTGAGGTCTCGAATTACCAGGCGCGGGTAGGGCACTGGCCTGTCCTGGTCAGTCCAGACGAACCCGACGACCAGAGAGCCCAGGGTACGTGCCTGCGAGTCGTCACTGGTGATATTCCAATTGGCGGCGAGGGCCCACGCCCGCTGGGCCGGCGTTTGCTGGGCGGCTTGCTGACGCCCCGAGGCGACAACCGTACCCACTCCGAGACCGACGCCGGCGGCGAGGCCGATGGTGAACGCCGCGAGTCCATGTCTCTTCATTCCTGTGCCCTTCCCGCGTGTGCCCTTCCCGATGACTCTCCTACCGTGCGCAATGACGGTGCCAATCCCGTTCTACACGTATAACATATCTAGATACAATTATTTACAGTGGTTTAGCAGACGTAGCAGTTCGTCCATCATTTCACATCTGCATCTGACAATTACGATTTCGCGCCTAGCGGAGCGTCGACGAGGTGATCGCGGGGTCGTCCAGGCCCGCCTCGGCGAAGCCCCGAGCGCGCAACTGGCAACTATCGCATCGGCCACAGGCCCGTCCGTCCGGCGACGGCTGATAGCAGCTATGGGTCAGCCCGTAGTCGAGCCCCAGCGCGTGACCGTGGCGAATGATCGCCGCTTTCGACAGATGGAGGAGCGGGGCCCGGACGTGCAACCGCTCACCCTCGACCCCGGCCCTGGTCGCAATCGTGGCCAGGTGCTCGAACGCCTCGATGTAGGCAGGGCGGCAGTCAGGATACCCGGAGTAGTCCAGAGCGTTGACGCCGATCACGAGTTGGCGGGCCCCGAGGACCTCTGCCCACCCCAGGGCCAGGGACAGCAGGACGGTGTTGCGCGCCGGTACATAGGTCGAGGGAATTCCAGCCCGGTCCGGCGGTTGATCAAGCTCCACGTCGCCATCGCCAGTCAGGGCTGAACCACCGAACTGGCTCAAGTCGACCGTCAGCTCAATGTGCCGCTCCACCCCCAGCGACGCGGCGACCCGGCGCGCCGCGACCAGCTCGCAAGCATGGACTTGCCCGTAACGCACCGTCAACGCGAACAGACTGGCCCCTTCGGACTGCACCATGGCCGCCGCGGTGTAGGAATCGAGCCCGCCACTGAGCAGCACAACGGCCGGTGTCGATGCAGACGCGGTCATCGGGGGTGTCCTCTCCTCACACGCCCCTGGTATCGGGGGCCCAGAGGTACTTGTGCAATTGCAATTGCACCCGCACCGGCAGTCGATCGGCGAGCACCCACTGGGCGAGGGTCACCGGCTGGAGCACATCGTGCACCGGTGACAAGAGGACCGCCCCGCACTGCGTGTCGAGGTCGTGCTGACACAGGACCTCTCGCGCGAACTCGTAGTCGGCCCGGTCGGCGATGACGAACTTGACCTGGTCACGAGCGGTCAGCAGCGGCAGATTGTCCCAGAGAATCTTGTCGGACTCTCCACTACCAGGACACTTGATGTCCATGATCTTGACCACCGCCGCTGGCACGCGAGCCACGCTCACCTGACCGCCCGTTTCCAACATGACGGTTGCTCCGGCCGCCAACAGCCGGTCCATCAACTCGTAGACCCCCTCCTGCAACAGAGGTTCGCCGCCGGTGACTTCTACCAAGTCGCAGCCGTAGGCGGAGACCGCATCCATGATCTGATCGACCCCGAGCTTGCGGCCCTCATGAAACGCGTACGGCGTGTCGCACCAGACACAGCGCAGATCACATCCGGTCAGCCGCACGAACACGCAAGGTCGGCCAGCCTGGTCGGATTCGCCTTGGATGGAGTGAAAAATCTCGTTGACGGTCAGCATGGGGTGAACCAGTCCCCATTTTACCTACTTGCCCACCTTGCCCACGCCGATGCGCGGGCACAACGAAGCTACCGTGCACCGACCACAGGTCGGGTAGAGCGGCTTGCACACGTTCTGGCCCCAGGTCACCAGATAGAGATTGATCAGAGGCCACCAGCGACGCGCGATGGCCCGGTAGAGCGCCTGCTCGGTCTCATCCGGCGTCCGGGTAGTCACCCACCCCAAGCGGTTGGCAATCCGGTGCACGTGGGTGTCGACGCAGATATTGTCCTGGCTGCCAAGGGCCACGATCAGCGTCAAGTTCGCGGTCTTCCGGCCGACACCCGGCAAGCCCACCAACTCGGCCATGCTGGTCGGCACGTGTCCCGCGTGCCGCTCCAGCAACAACCGGCAGGTCGCCTTGAGATGACGCGCCTTGTTCCGGTAGAAGCTCACCGGGTAAATCAACCGTTCGATCGTGGACACCCGCAGCCGACCCATCGCACTCGGCGTGTCGGCGCGGGCGAACAGGCGGTTCGACGCGTCCAGGGTCACGGGGTCTCGCGTCTGGGCCGACAGCAAGGTAGCAATCAGGACCTTGAATGGATCCGTTTGCTCCTCTTCCGCCATCTTCGAGACAACCGGCTCGTCCATCGGCCCGAGCGCGGCTTTGATGGCCTTCATCACGGCTGCCACGCGCCGGGGACGTCGCCCGGCCATGGCTGTCAGATCGGTCCCGGCGGTATCGGATAGCATCGCGCGTCAGTGCTGAACCGCGCGCCCTCAGCCGTTGACCGGGGTGAGGGCGCCTCGCCCGCCGAGCACGTCCACGACGTTCCGCACCGCGAGCCCCGCCATGGCGCCGCGTGTCTCACGAGTCGCGCTGCCAATGTGGGGGGTCAGGCAGACGTTCTCGCGGGTGAGCAGACTGGGATGCACATGGGGCTCGTCCTCGAACACATCGAGCCCGGCCCCAGCGATCAGGCGTTCATCGAGCGCCCACGCCAAGGCCTCTTCGTCGACGACTGGCCCGCGCGACGTGTTGATCAGGCAGGCGGAGCGTTTCATCCGAGCCAGCGTCCGTCGGTTGATCAGATGCCTCGTGCTCGGGTTGAGCGGGAGATGCAGTGAGACCACGTCCGACGTCAGCAGCAGTTCGTCGAGCGACACCACCTCCTCGTCGGATGGCGCGTTGCCCGTGACGCCCGGTTTGGCTGCAAACACCGTCCGCATACCGAACGCGGACGCGACCGCTCCCACCGCACGCCCGATGCGACCTGCGCCAACGATCCCGAGTTGCTTACCGCGAAGCTCGCTCCCCAACATGAAATCGAACGTCCAGCCGGCCCAGGCACCGCTTCGCACCGCCCGATCCGCCTCGCCGACTCGGCGGGTGACGGACAGGATCAAGGCCCAGGTCAGCTCAGCGGTCGCACCGGTAAGAATGTCCGGGGTGTTCGTGACCACAATCCCGCGAGCCGTTGCCGCCTCAACATCGATGTTGTCAAAACCGACGGCGACGGTCGCGATCACCCGCAAGGAGTCTCCGGCGTCCATGACCGACGCATCGATGCGGTCGTTGAACATGCAGATCAGCCCGTCTTTGCCGTGGACTCGGGCACACAGCGCGTCGTGTGGAAGATCATCGGTCCCCGCGTGCAAGTCAACCGCGCACGATTGCGCGAGCTGATCGAGGACCGCGGACGGCAGGCGGCGCGTCACCAGAACGGTCGGCGTGGTCTTGGTCATGGACAGCGAAACCGATGGGCGGCGCGGCGCGCGGCCACGCCTCAGGGATCGACGATTCCCACGATTGCGGCGTCGACAGGGGCGTCGCGGCGACCGAGGGCGGTCCCAGCCGCGCGGCCCTCCAGCACAATCAACACCAATTCCCCCATCCCGGCGCCCACACTGTCGATGACCAGCTGTGTGGGCCCGACAGGCGTACCGTCCGGATCCACTGGCTGTGCCAGCAACAGCTTGGCCCCCTCGAGCGTCCGGTTCTTGCGGGTCGCGACCACCGTACCGATCACGCGGGCCACACGCATCAGGTCCCGCTCTCTACCGTTGATTTTTTGGCGCGGCGGCGAGCACGCGGTTGTCGACCCTGGGGCGGCTCGACGGGACGCGCGTCAATGTCCCACGCATCGCAGGTCCACGTATCGCATATTCCGACGACGCTCGCGTCGGTGGGCACGACCGCCGGGTGAAACGGGTACGCCGCTTCTCTCCCGCGCACGAAGAAGACGTCTTCGCCACGACCGGCCCCGACGGAGTCGACTGCCACCAGGGGGAGCCCGACAGATTCATGTCGGGGCGACAACGGCTGCAGCACCAAGAGGGTGCGCCCCGCGAGACCCGCATCCTTCGTGGTGGCAACGACGGTGCCAATGACTCTAGCCAGTTGCATGGCGTCGACTCAGGCCGAGGCGTCGACGGAAAGGTCGTCGACGATACCGATGATGGCGGCATCCACCGGCCGATCGGCTTGACCGGCGGCCATTCTCGCAGAGCTTCCACTGACGACGAGCACCATCTCCGAGACACCGGCGTCCACGGTATCCACGGCGACGATGGTCCCACCGCGTGGCTCGCCGTTTGGCAAGACGGGCTGGACGATCAGAAGCTTGCTCCCGATGAGCCGCTCATCTTTCCGGGTGGCCACGACCGTGCCCACCACTTTGCCCAGAATCATTATTGGATCCCACCGCGTGGCGCCGCAGCGCCCTCAAGGACGCGGGTGTCACTTGCCGGTCTTGCCGATTGGCAGGACGTCCTCGAGATTGCCGTGGGGCCTCGGGATGACGTGCACGGACACCAGCTCGCCCACTCGACGCGCCGCGGCTGCCCCGGCATCCGTCGCCGCCTTCACCGCGGCGACCTCGCCTCGCACGATGGTCGTGACAAACCCGTTGCCGATCTTCTCCCAGCCGACCAGCGTGACGTTGGCGGCCTTCACCATGGCGTCCGACGCTTCGATCATCGGGACGAGCCCCTTCGTTTCCACCATCCCGAGCGCCTCGCCCATGACCTAGCTCCTGTGGTGCCCCACACGCCTGCATCGCATCCGTGCGTCCTGTGCTACTGCAAGTGTTTGACAGCATCCGCAATCAGTGCCGTCAGTTCGCGGTATGTTAGTCGAACTTCGTCGTCCAGTCCTAGCACGGCGTCCCGCGGCTTCTCGGAGACCGAGACCAACCTGGCGTCCGGGCTCGAAGGGGCGTCCACCACTTGGCAACTGACGCCATCGCCGGCGTCCTGATCTGGTGGACAGAGCGGTGCTGGCGCCGAGATTCCGTAGCGCTCGCGTAGATTCTGGAGCCGATCGACCTCCTCCCGCGACAAGACGCGCTCGCCACCAAGCTGCCTGGCCACCAGGCTGATGCGGGCAAAGTGCTCCACCGTCTCCATCTTGTAGTAGGCGGCGTAGAGCTCATGCGCCACTGTCAACGCCCCATGATTGGCGAGCAGCAATCCGTCGTGGGCACGGATATATCGCCGAACCGCGTCGGCCAGCTCCGTCGTCGAGGGGGTCCCGTAGTCCGCGATCGGAATACTCCCCAGCGTGGTGACCACCTCCGCCAGGACCGCTCGGTCCAAAGGAATCCCCGCGACGGCGAACCCCGTGGCAGTGGGCGGATGGGCATGCACCACGGCCTTGACGTCTGGTCGCAGCTCGTACACCGCGAGATGCATGAGTATCTCGGACGACGCGTCACGGTCTCCGGTCAGCTTCCGTCCGGCCAGGTCGGTCGTCACCAGCATGTCGGGAGTCATGAACCCCTTCGACACGCCCGTCGGCGTCATGAGCAGTCGGTCGTCGTCCAGCCGGACGCTGATGTTGCCGTCGTTCGACGCCACGAATCCGCGATCGTAGACACGCCGACCTATTTCGACGATGTCGGCGCGAAGCCGTTCTTCAACCCGCATCAGACACCCTTGGACGCGGCACGATGCCCCTGTTTGAAATCTGCACGACAGTCTTCGGAGCAGAAGTAGTGGGTCTCACCGCCGTGCCCAAGCGTCACCGCGCGCTTCCGGTCGATGTATGTCCCGCACGCGGGATCGCGCACCAGCGAGACCGCTTTTTCCGGTGCCCCGCGCGGGCGAGCGGTAGCGCCCTGGGCGAGCCCCGTCAGAAACTTCCAGACAAACCGCACCAGGACCAACACGACGAGAAATCGGATAAACCATCCGAGCGCCATGGGTGGACCTGCTGTCTAGTGTACGGCGCGGAGGCTCTCGAGCGCTTCGGTCGCCGCGAGCGCCTCGGCACTGCCCGGGGCCACTCGCACCACTTCTTCCCACGCAGCCATGGCCCCGTCGAGGTCACGGTTACCAAATGCGCGCACCATCCCCAGACTCAGGAACGTCTTCGGGTGCTCCGGATCTATCTCCAGGGACCGATCGAACTGCGCGAGCGCGCGGTCGGTATCCTCGAGGTAGTAGTACGCAAGAGCCAGATCCGTACTCACGTCCACGTGCTCGGGGTCGAGCGCCAATACCGCCTCGTACCAAGGCACCGCCTCCTCGAAACGTTGCGCGTAGAAGTAGAGGTTCCCAAGGTCCACCCGGGGTTGCACATCCTCCGGTGCCTCTTCCGCGGCGTCCCGCAGGCTCGCGGCCCGGATTTCGTCTACCGGAGGCACCGCTGGCGGAGGGGCCGCTTCGGCGACGGGCGACGCCGGCTCGATCACCGGGGCCGGCTCAACCGGGCGTTGCGACCAGACCACCCAGCCCATCAGCCCGCACGCGAAGAGGAGCGACACGACCAGCGGCAGCGGTTCGATGCGGGTCATGGTGCTGTCGGAAGACTATTCGACCGTCTCATCGATCATAAGCCCGTCGGGCCAGCATAGCAGCCCGTCGGGCCAGTTTCGGGACGCTGGAATGGCACCGGCTACGCAGACTGGACGCGCCCCATGGGACCGCCGGCCCCCGCTGGGTCGATACGCGAGGTGAGCGACACCGGCACACTCAGCCAACGAGCGCGACCATCTCTCGCACCGCTCGCTCCAGGCCGACGAGGACGGCGCGCGAGATGATGCTATGTCCGATGTTGAGTTCGGCGATCTCGGAGAGCGCAGCAATGGGCCTCACATTGACATACGTCAGGCCATGCCCACCGAGCACCTCGAGCCCGGCGGCACCCGCCTGTCGTGCGGCCTGCTGCACCTTGGCGAGTTCCTCGCCCCGACGCGTCGTTGGCGCACCGGCATACGGCCCCGTGTTGATCTCGATTGCCGTGGCACCGGTTGCCGCCGCCAGCTCAACCTGGTCGGCGTCGGCGTCCACAAACAGACTGGCGGCGATGCCGGCGTCATGCAGCTGCAGCACCGCTCTCTTGACTGCGGTCGCGTTCGCCGCGACATCGAGCCCACCGGTTGTGGTGACCTCTCCTGGTTCCTCGGGCACCAGGGTCACCTGATCAGGCTTGAGTGCTCGCGCAATAGCCATCATTTCGTCTGTGGCCGCCATCTCCACGTTGAGCCGGGTGGAGACCACGTCCCGCAGCAGCCGGAGGTCTCGATCCTGCATGTGACGGCGGTCGCCACGGAGATGCACGGTAATACCATCCGCACCAGCCAGCTCAGCGAGGACCGCCGCCGTGACCGGTTCCGGCTCGCGCGCCAGTCGCGCCTGGCGAACGGTCGCGACATGGTCGATGTTGACAGCTAGACGCATGGTTCCTCTTGTGGATCCGGAAGGCCGACGTCCGCCTCCACCTGCCCCGCAATCTCGTCGGCCAAGCCTTGAATGGTCGTCTGGTCGGGCCCTTCGATCATCACCCGCAACAACGGCTCGGTCCCGGAGTAGCGGACCAGCACACGCCCGGCGTCCGCCAACTGTCGTTCAGCCGCGCGAACCAGCCGTGACACCGCCGGCAGCCCGTCCAGAGGCACCCGTTCTCGGACCCGCACGTTCACCAGCACCTGGGGAGACGCCACCAGATCAGCCGCCAGCTCAGACAGCTCGCGCCCCGTCTCGATGACCGCACGTATGATGAGCAGCGCCGTCGCCAGCCCGTCCCCGGTCGGCAAGTGATCGGCGACGATGATATGGCCCGACTGCTCTCCACCGAGACCGAGGCCCCGACGCGTCATCTCGCTCCAGACCGCCCGGTCTCCCACGGCGCAGCGATGCAAGGCCATGCCGTCGGCCCGCAGGGCCCGGTCGAGACCAATATTGCTCATGACGGTGGCCACCACTCCGCGATGTGGCAACCGACCGGCGGCGAGCAACCGGCGCGCCGCGATCAGCAGCACGGCGTCTCCATCGACCACGGCGCCGCGGTGATCGACGAACACGACCCGGTCGCCGTCTCCGTCAAATGCAGCCCCCAGGCGGGCCTGCTGGTCGACGACCGCGTGTGCCAAGCTCTCTGGGTGGGTGGACCCGCATGCGAGGTTGATGTTGCGCCCGTCGGGCCGATCGTGGAGAACGGTCGGACCAAATCCCACCGCACGGAACACCTGCGGCGCGAGCGCACTCGTCGCCCCGTTGGCGCAATCGAGCACCAGCCGAAAGCCGGCTGGTATGGGCACGCCGTCAAAGAGCCCGGTGACCCGGGTCACATAGTCAGCCGCCACGCTCTCTGACACTGCGTCCATGTCTGCTGCCGGCGGGACCGACCAGCGATCGCTCAGCGCGGTCGCCGCGAGACGGGACTCGAGGTCATCGTCCGCCTTCTCGCCGGTGCGCGTGAACACCTTGACGCCGTTGTCCTGAAACGGATTGTGCGAGGCCGAAACAACGAGACCCGCGTCGAATCCACCGTCACGGGTGGCACACGCCAGGGCCGGGGTCGACAGCACCCCGCCATCGGTCACCTGAGCGCCGGCCCAGACCAGCCCCCGAACCAACTGCTGGGCGACCCACGGGCCCGACTCGCGCGTGTCTCGCCCGAGGCAGACCCGCACGGGAGCATCGTCGCTGCCCAGCGTGCGAACCACCGCGACGCCGAGGCCGACAAGGGTCCGTTCGTCGAGTGGTGCGGTCCCCGGAATACCGCGAACCCCGTCGGTGCCAAACAGCGTTGAAGACGTCACCGTCACTGGACCGTCACCTCCACCACCGTGGGCTCGACCGTGAGGCTATCGAATGCGCGGTGCGGGTCCATTGTGACCTCCATCGTGTAGCTGCCAGCCCCGTGGCCGGCAAGGTCGACGAATGCCGTCACGTCCTCCCCGCCGAGGTCGCGCATCAGCTCCGGTGGTCCGACCACCGTCACGGTGACCGAGACCGGGCTGACGGCCGCCTTGAGATTGCCGGAGACGTTGCGCGTGCGCACAGCTACGTCCTCCAAGGTCCGTCGGACCGGTTCTCGAATGATGTCCACGGTGACCTGTGTGACCTGCGGCATGGCGAGGCGCAGCCTCGGATCGTCCACCCCAACCGTTACGGTGACCGCTACCGGCACCGCGGCACCGGTCACATCGAGCGACTCCGTGATCGCATGCGTTAATTCTTCGAGGCGGCTCAGCGGGCCTACCACCTCGACCATCGCCGGCGCGGCCGTCACGTCGCCGATGATAAACCCGTCCGCCGGCTGGCCTTCGACCACGGGGATCACCGGAACCAACTTCGGCAGGCCCTGGAACTCCAAACGCAATGACACAGTCGATGGAATGACCTGGGTCACCTCCACCCCCAGCGGGACCTGGACCTGACCGTCCGTCATGTCGAAGAGCCGCGCACCCGGCCTCCCGGATCCCAGATCGATGATGGCGGCGACGTCACCCGCCTCAAGCCGCCGTAGCACCCCGGACGCCCCCCGCACGCGGACCTGCACCGTTTGTGGTGGTTCACCCAAGATGTCCACCGAAGCGGGCAGATTCTCGAACTCCAGCGGCACGCGCAGCCCCCGCTCCACAATCGGATCGCCTGCGACGACCAAACGCAGCAGCACCGCCAGAGCGACGGCAAGCGCTTTGAGCCACAGACCACGCGCGAACGGAAGCGCCATCAGGAATCACGTCCCTTCGGGTCGCGGCTGGCGTCGATGGGCTTGCGATGCAACATCAACGCCTCGAGCCGATACCGAAGCTGGTCGATATCCAGGTCGTGTTCTATCTGGCCGTTCAGCACCAAGGACAGTCGACCTGTTTCCTCCGACACGACCAGCGCAACGGCGTCGGTCTCTTCACTCAGACCAATGGCCGCGCGGTGTCGCGTGCCCAGGTCCTTGCTCACACGCGGGTTCAGGGTCAGCGGGAGAAAGCAGGCGGCCGCTGCTATGCGGTCCTGTTGAATCACCACGGCGCCGTCGTGCATCGGCGAGCTGGGTCTGAAGATGGTCACCAGCAGGTCGTAGCTGACGGTGGCATCGAGCGGGATCCCGCTTTCCACGTAGTTGCGCAAACCGATGTCACGCTCGATCGCGACAATCGCTCCGATTCGTTGGTCCGCCAGCATCCCCAGCGCGACGACGACCTCTTCGATGGTCTCGTCCGTCGTCTCCGGTCGGCTCAGATACCTGAAGAAGGGAGCCCGTCCGAAGTGCACCAGGGCGCGCCGGATATCGCCCTGAAAGATGACGATCCCGGCGAAGACGATGTACCCGAACAGATCCCGAATCAACCAGTTGAGCGTTTGTAGCGGCGTGAATCGCGAGGCGTAGTAGAGGCCAACGACAAGACCCCCGCCGATGAGAATCTGCACGGCGTGCGTCCGCCGGACGACCTTCAACAGCTCATGAATCAGGACGGAGACGATGGCGATGTCAAGCAGTCCCCAGAGACCGACGCGATCCAGCGCCAGCAGGTCCGTCACCGCCTCGTTCATAGAACGGCCTCCGCCCCCACGGCATTGGTGCCGGCACGATGTGCCTGAATCCGGTCTGCCACGCGCACGACGCGAGCCGCCTCGGCCACGTTGTGCACACGCACGACATGCGCGCCATCGAGAACCGCCGCCGTCACCGCGGCGGCCGTCTCCCACTCGCGATCCGACGGCCCTCTCTCGTCATCCGCCAGGAAAGACTTCCGTGACGGTCCAACCACAATGGGCCGGTCCAGTCGGACGAGATCTCCGAGGGAAGCCAAGG
>SXOW01000306.1 GCA_005778315.1 Acidobacteriota bacterium | reverse complement strand
GCCGCGGTCATTGGCGGTACGCGGCTCATGGGCGGGAAAGGCTCCGTGCTCAACACGTTCCTGGGCGTCGTGATCATCAGCGTGTTGGCGTCTGGCCTCACGCAGATCGGGGTGCAGGACCCGACCAAACGGCTGGTGACCGGATGCGTCATCGTGCTGGCGGTCATCGCCGACGTGTACCGTGAGCGCTGGGCCGCGAGTCGGCGGGACACAGAGGCGGCCGGCCGTTCCTGAGCCTGGCTCCGTGCCACGAACACGTCGCGCATGACGTGGCACGGGCGGCGACGTAGCGGGCAGTCGGACTCACCGGGCGCCCTCCAACTGGACCAGCGCCCGCTGTTCGGCCCATACTTTCCCGCATGCGCGCCTTACGAATCGTCATTCTCAGTGCTATCGCAGCGTTGCTCCTCTCACCGCACGCGGCCTGCGCCCAGACGCAGGCGCTCGAGGACCCCATCCCGGACAAGATTCAACCGAGCGACCTGGTGCTCGCGGCCGAGGAGTTTGTCCGTGTCCCGCAGACCGTCGACTCGAGCGAGGACGGACAGACGAACGCGGCCTACGCCCGAATCCAATTCCTGGTACCGCTCGGCGACGGAAGCGGCCGCCTCGCACTCAACGACCTGCGCGGCCCCCTCTATCTCACCGACGAGCGTGGGACCGACCCGGTCGTCTATCTCGATATGCGGGAGCAGGATGTCGGCTTCGACGACTCCATGTTTCCCAACGAGACCGGCCTGGTCAGTGTGGCGTTTCATCCGCAGTTCGGCCAGAACGGCACGCCTGGCTACGGGAAGTTCTATACCGCCTATAGCGCCACGTCCGGGAGCGGCGTGGCCGAGTATCTGGACGACGACTCCGAGAGCCACGAAAGCGTGATCCGGGAGTGGACGGCGAGCGACCCGAGGGCGCGCGCGTTCAGCGGGTCGTCGCGCGAACTGTTTCGGATTGGTCAATTCGCACCGAATCACAACATCGGGACCATCGCGTTCAACCCGCATGCCGCGCCCGGCTCACCGGACTACGGCATGCTCTACGTATGTCTGGGCGACGGCGGCGCCGCCCACGATCCCCGAGACTTCGGACAAACCCTGACGGAGCCACAGGGCTCCATCATGCGCATTGACCCGTTGGGCGGCGACGCGAACGGCCGCTACGGCATCCCCCCGGACAATCCGTTCGTAGGCGTGGCCGGCGCGGCGCCGGAAATCTGGGCGTACGGTCTCCGGCATCCACAGCATTTCTCCTGGGACACGGACGGCCGGATGTTCATTGGTGACATCGGCCAGAATCAGATAGAAGAGGTCAATCTCGGCCAAGCGGGTGCGAACTACGGCTGGCGGCTTCGGGAGGGGACGTTCGCGAGCGGCTACGCAGTGGGACGTGGCCCGGGACCACTCTACCCACTCCCGACTCCGGACACGGGTGAGTTCACGTATCCCGTCGCACAGTACGACCACGACGAAGGCAACGCCATCGGCGGCGGCTACGTCTACCGTGGCCAGGCGATTCCAGCCCTCCAGGGCAAGTATGTGTTCGCCGACTTTCCACGGGGACGGCTGTTCGTCATTGAGACAAACGCACTCACCCCAGGCCGGCCGACCGAGATCACCGAGATCAGGTTGTTACTTGGGGGCCGCGAGCAAGGGGTCGCGGACGCGGCGGGGTTTCCCAACACCTACGGACGCGGCAACAGGGCCGACATGCGGCTCGGCACCGACTCGGCGGGGGAACTCTACCTCGTGACCAAAGGCGACGGACGGGTACGCAAGCTGGTCCCGGCCCCGTAGGCGGTCAGTAGCGCGTCTTCCCCATCCGCAGCAGATCGAACTGCGCGGTATCGGCGACCGCCATGACGGCCATGACACCAGCCTGGACCGGGTCGCTGACGACCAGGTCGGCGGCGTCGGGGACGCTGCCAGCCATGTTGAGCGAAATGACACGGAGGCCCTGGGCGCGGACGTCCCGGACGGCCTCCGTGATCGCACCGCCCATCAGCGCGCCGGCCAGCACGAGAATCTTGACGCGCGGGAGGCGCACCACCGCCCGCACTGCGGTGGCCAGTTCCTGCTCGCCCACCAGAGGAATCGTATCGACCGAGATGCGCTCGCCACGGATGTTGTGTCGATCGGCCTCGGTGATCGCTCCGATCGCCACCTGACCGACCTGGGCGCCGCCACCCATCACAATGACGCGCTTGCCGTAGATGCGTTTCGCGGACGGCGTTTCGTGCACGTCTTGCACATCGTCGAGGCTCGCCAGTTCCTGCAGCACGGTCGGCAACCGACCCGTCGCGACCGTCACCTCGAAATAGATCACGGACGACGGCGTGCCGATGTGAATATCGACGTGCGTGATGTTCACCTCGTGGTCGGCCAGCACCCGGGTCAACCGGGACAGCATGCCGAGTCGCTCGGTCGCCGTGATCAGGATTGCGTGTTCACTCATGGTCAAGGCAGTCTGATAGAGGACACTGGCGGCGCAGGTCGTGCGGCCGTGGCGGAGCGCCAGCTCATTAGCAGCCGCCCGCTGGGTCCAAAGACGCCAGCGGGCTGAGCCTGATGTGGTTGGGGAAGGTTCCGTCGTCAGGCCGGCGAGACGTTCTCCGCGCGCGGACCTTTCGGTCCCTGACCCGCTTCGAAGGTCACGGCTTGTCCCTCTTGCAGGTCGTCGAACCGGACGCCTTTGCAGGCGGACTGATGAAAGAAGTACTCGGTATCGCCGTCACCGGCGACGAACCCGAAGCCTTTGCCGGTCATGAGGCGCGTGATTTTTCCGTTCATCTCGTGTCTACTCCTGTTGAAGTTGCGGTCTCCCGCTGTTCCAGCGGTCTCCCGCTGCCGTAATACTACGCGAGTCTTGCCGAATCCGTTTCTCCGAGCCCGCCTTGCCCACACCCGGCTCAGCGGGCGGTGTAGCCCCGACTGACCCCATTGCGGCCGTTTGTCACGGTAAAGGTGCCATCTTGGCGGATGGACGCCTGAATCCAGTGGCCCTCGTCGTCGCCCGTCTCGCCCAGATTAGCGATCATGTCCTCGCTGGTGTTGTGATCCGGCGCGGGGTCCAGCAACGAACGGTGCGATTGCCAGATCCCCTCGAGGCCGGGGCTCGCCGCAATCCGCTCATAGTGGGCTGTCGAGACCTCCGAAAAGCCGGGTGACGTGCCACCAAGCCCCTTGCGCGGGCCGTTGTTCACCACCACGACCTGCGGCGCAATCGCGTAGAGGTGGGTCGGTGCCCCCGCATCGTCGAACGCGCCGTGGCGGCTTGTTTGATAGACCGAG
>SXOW01000305.1 GCA_005778315.1 Acidobacteriota bacterium | reverse complement strand
CTCCGCGAGGCGATCGCGGCCGACTGCGAGCGGCGGCGAGGTGTAGCGGTCGATCCCGAGCACATTCTCGTGACGAGCGGGTCGTCGGCGGCGCTGCTGCTGGTCTTCAACCTGCTGCTTGATCCGGGTGACGAGATCATCATGCCTACGCCGCACTATCCGTGTTACCCCAACATGGTGGCGGTGTGCGGCGGCCGCTGTGTGCTGGTGCCGACGTCGCCGGTCGACGGTTATCGCATCGACGTCGACAGGGTGCGCGCGGCGATGACGAGGCGCACGAAAGGCATTCTGGTGGCGTCGCCCGCCAATCCGACCGGCGCGGTACAGCCACCAGAGGTGATGCGCGCGCTGTCCGAGCTTGGCGTGCCGGTGCTGTCAGACGAGGTGTACGACGGACTGTTGTACGACGGTGTGACCAACACGTCACCGCTGGGTCTGTCCGACCACTGTTTCGTCTTCGACGGGTTTTCCAAGCGGTATGCGATGACCGGGTTCCGTCTCGGATATGTCATCGCCCCCCAGAGCGCCATGCGCGCGCTTGTGTGTCTGCAGCAGAACCTCTTTATCTCTACTGCGCATTTCGTCCAGACCGTGGGCCTCACCGCGCTGGCGTACGGAGGTGCCCACCTTGAGATGATGCGGCAGGAATATGCCAGGCGTCGCCGCTTGCTGGTGGACGCGGTACGCGGGTTGGGCCTGGCGGTGCCGGTCACCCCAGCCGGCGCGTTCTACGTGCTGGCAGATGCACGCCACTTGACCCCGACGCACGATTCGTTGGCGCTTGCGTTCGACATTCTCGAGCGGGCGCACGTCGCGCTCGGGCCGGGCCGGGACTTTGGCGACATCTCCGAGGGATTCCTGCGCTTTTCGTTCGCGGTGGACTATGACGACATTGCGCGTGCCATCGAGCGTCTGGCCCGCGTGTTGCCCGAGATGGCTGCTGAGGTACGGTGAGGCGTGCGCCTAGCGTCCGGTGAACACCGGCTTGCGCTTGTCCAGGAAGGCGGCGATACCGGCCTGGCCGTCAGGGCCGGTCGCCGCCGGCACAGAACATCTTGTCTTCAGCATCGATCAGGACGGCGCGCACAGCCGGGTCAACATCGCACGCGCGACGCATCGGGTCGAGTGTGTCACGATAGGCGCATTGCGACGGAGGCGAGTGATGTCCCAGAGTCGGAGAGACTTTTTGAAGCATGCGGGAGCGATGGGGGCGGCCGCGATGGTCACACGAGCCGCGACGTCAGAGGCTGCAGGCATGGCACAAATGACTCCGCAGGTCCGCATGGTGGAGACCCCGGTCCTGAGCATCGGATACGAAGAGCACGGACCGGCCGCCGGATTCCCCATCGTGCTCCTGCACGGGTTTCCGTATGACGTGCGGTCGTTCGATGGCGCCGTCGCGCCCCTGGTCGAGGCCGGGCATCGCGTATTGGTGCCGTATCTCCGTGGATACGGACCCACGCGGTTTCGTGACGCGGATGCGCCGCGCATGGCCGAGCAAGCGGCGATCGCGCAGGACGTGGTGGACTTCGCCGATGCCCTGGGCCTGGGCCAGATGGCGCTGGCTGGCTTCGACTGGGGCAATCGAGGCGCCTGCATCACCGCGATCCGTCACCCCGAGCGGGTGCGGGCACAGGTGGCTTGCGGTGGCTATTCCGTCCAGGACACCCTCACGCCTGGACGACCCGGCCCAGCCGTGTCAGAAGCGCGTCTCTGGTACCAGTGGTATTTCAATACGGATCGGGGCCGTGCCGGCCTCGAGGCCAATCGGCACGACATCATCCGCTATCTCTGGGATACCTGGTCTCCAGGATTCCAGTACACGGATGCGCAGTACGATCGGTCCGCGCCGTCATTCGACAACCCCGATTTCGTGGACGTGGTCATCCACTCCTATCGTCATCGGCACGTGAATGCGCCCGGCGAGGCTCGGTTCCTGGACGTCGAGCGAGAGCTGGCCGAACAGCCTCCGATTCCGGTTCCCGCGATCGTGTTGCACGGGGCCGACAGCGGTCTTGGGAGTCCGTCCAGCGACCCGACCGGCGACCAACGGCGCTTTACTCGCTTGGTCGCGCGCCGCATCGTCGAGGGCGCGGGGCACGACCTGCCCGCGCACCGGCCCGACGCGGTCGCCGCGGCGTTGTTGGAACTGCTGGCCTAGCGGGTAGGGCGCCGGAACGGCCGTTGCCGTACTCCGGGGGATACGGGCGAGGATAGCAAGATGAGAAGAATGCGCAGAACAGCCACGGTCGTGACCGCGCTTGTCGGGCTTGCCGCGGTGGCGCTTCTGGCCGGCAATCAACGTGGCGGTAACCAGCCCGGTCAGCCCAACTTCGACACGGGACCGTTACCGGTCGAGGTGCAGAACGAGCCGGCGGTCACCATTGCGAATCAACCCGTCGTCCTCGTGACGAACGAACCTGTCGTGCGGGCGCAACAACTGGGCGAGTGGACGGTCCGCGTGTTGGAGGAGCCATCGCGTCAGCGGATCGTGGCGCTCTCTGACGCGCAGGTGGCCAGCCTCACCATGCCCGGGTTCGTGCAGTCGGGTGTGACATACACCTTCGTCTGGTCTGACGGGACCCGCGAAACGCACCTCGTCGTCGCGGTCGCCGGCCCCGGCTGGGTCCAGGTGGAGGGGGAGGGCGGCTCGTTGAAGTGGCTGAACACCGCGGTGGCTCGGGCGATCGAGGCTCCGGAATCGGTGCAGTAGCCTCACGGCGCCAGGGCCTCGCGTGTCACCCTCGATCGTGCCCCCCGGGTCGCGGCAATCTCCCCTTTCGCCCACGCACGGCGCGCACTCATGACTCCCACGCTGCTTGAGCGCGGCACGAAGCCGTTCATCCTCCTCTCGCTCGTCGGGGCCGGTGTCATGACGGTCACGACCGCGGTCGAGTGGCCGCTGTTGCGATGGGTGAGCCTCTTCGCCCTCGTGGCCTCGTATGTGGCTGCCCGCCGATTTGGCGACCGCGTGGCCAGCGCCTGGTTGGCGGTGACCTACCTGGCACCCGCGCTCGCCATGCTCGGTCTGGGTGCCTTTCGGCTCTGGGACCTGACCCCGTGGTTTGCGGGCCTGCTCGGGGCGATGGTGGCGACCGCGGATCCGACACGGTGGCACCTGCCGGTGTCCTGGCGGGCGCCCCTGGTGTCCTGGGGCCTCCTGGTCGCGGTGTCCTGGCCGGTGGTCTGGCTGCGCGAACTGGACTTTGCGCCGTCGATCCTGTCGGTTGCCGACGTGGCGAACAATGGGCTCGGTGTCTCCCCTGGAATCGGGTTGCTGTGGGTGTACGGCGTCACGGTGACCCAGGGGGCCGGGCTGATCCTGCTCGACTGGCTCTTTGCCGTGTTTGGTCGGGACGCTTCACCGCGGTTCCAGCGCACGGTGGTGGTGCCACTCGGGGTGGGGTGGTGCGGCGCCTGGGCGGTCGGCGTGTATCAGTCGGTGGTTGACCCGGCCTTCCTGAATCTGGGGCATTGGACCGTCCTGCGGCGCGCGTCGGGGACCCTGATGGATGCGAATCCGTTTGGGATGGTGGCCGCGTTGTGGGGCGCCATCGGTCTGGCGCTGGTGTTCGGACGCCGCGGCACGGTGGGTGACCGCCTGCATCTTCGCGCGCTGATGGTGTCCACGCTGGTCTTCCTCGGGTCGTGGTACGGGCTGTGGATCTCCGGTTCCCGTTCAGCCCTCGGGGCTGGTGTCGTCATCCTGGGATTCGTCCTGTGGCAGCTCATGCAGGCTGGCGACCGCCTATCACGCCGGCGTCGGCTGACCCTCGGCATGGCGGTTTTGCTGCTCGCCTGTGTGGTCTGGGCGGCCGCCAGCTCCGCGTCGCTGATGGTGGGGCCGTTGGAGCGCCTGGCGGCTCAACGTCCGTCGGTGTCAGTCGACTCGATCCGAGCGGTCGCCACCGAGCTGTGGGACCGCAACTGGTATGGCACGACCGCCATGCAGATCATCCGGGATTCGCCGTACGTGGGCGTCGGCGTCGGCGCGTTTCATCTCCTGGTGCCCGATGTGTCCCATGAACTGGGCCATGGCCGGCTGGAGGGGGACAACGCCCAGAACTGGTTCAGACACCAGGTCGCGGAATTGGGTGTGTTGGGGAGTCTCGGGTCGTTGCTGTGGGTGGCGCTGTTTCTGCGGCTTCTGAGTGTCGGGCGTCCCAGGGACGGCGCGGGGCCGTCGTCCGGGCTCGTCCGGGGCGCCTTGGTGGCCCTCGGGCTGGCGTGCCTGGTCGGTATGCCAACCCAGAACGCCGCGGTCACTGTCACCTTCTGGGTCCTCGTCTTCTGGTACACGGGGCTCGTGCACGCGCCGGGTGGGTCCCCGCCGCGCTGGCTGGACGGACCGCGAACCTGGGCTGCGGTGTGGGCCATGGGTGCGATTTACGTGGTGGGGCTGACCTACGTGTCCTGGGTCGATCTCCGCGTGCCCTTTCGGGCGCAGCGGGCCGATTGGGACTATGCCTACGGGTTCTACGAGCCGGACTTCGCAGGCACGACCGATGAGTTTCGTTGGGCCTCCCGCCGCGCGCTGGCCGTGGTCCCGGTGGGGGATCGGTGGATCGAGGTGACGGCGTGGACGCAGCATCCCGACGTGGGTGAACGGCCGGTCGACCTCACGGTGTGGATCGACGGGACGCCGTTGATTGAGAGCCGGCGCGAAGACGGGGAGCCGATTACCGCGTCGGTTCGGATTCCGGAGGGTCGGCTCCGGGTCGTCATCGAGACGGAAGTCGAGCGGACGTGGCGGCCGAGCGATCGAGGCGAGGCGGACACGCGCGAGTTGGGACCAGGCGTGCGGTGGCGTTTCATCGATCCATAGACAGTACCCGTGCGTGACGCGGCCCGGGCCGGGTATCATCGCGTCGCGGGCATGGTACCGCCCGTACAGAGCGTGTGACGCCGCGGGAGCGTCTGGGACAGGGCACCACCAGACTGGAGAGCACGGGATGAGACAGTCTACCGGGTTTCACATGTATGTGTCGTATCAGGACGACGACAAGGTCTCGATCTACCGTGTCGATCCACGTTCTGGCGGCGTGGCGCTTCAGGAGGAGATGGCCATGGCGGGTGGGCCCGCACCGATGGCGCTCAGCCCAGACCAACAGGTGCTGCATGTTGGGCTCCGGGGCAGCCAACACCTGGCCAGCTATCGCGTCAACCGGGGCACGGGCGTACTGAGCCTGATCGGGGCCGTGCCGCTGCAAGGAGAGCCTGTCTACGTCGCCACCGATCGCACCGGGCGGTTCGTCCTCTCGGCGTACTACTACCAGAGCACGGCGGCTGTCCACGCGGTGGGCACGGATGGCGCTGCAACCCTGCCGCCGGTCGAGTGGCGCATGACCGCCCACGGGGCCCACGCGATTCGGACGGATCGGTCCAACCGTTTTGCCTTCGTACCGCATATCGCCAATCGGGGTCCGAACGCGATTTTTCAGTTCCGGTTCGATGAGCGCACCGGGCGTCTCACGCCGAACACGCCGGACCGCTACTCGCCGACCGAGTATCTCGGTCCGCGGGCGTTGGTCTTTCACCCGACGTTGGATACCGTCTACTTCTCGGACGAGCAGAACAGCAGCGTCACGGGCTACCAACTCGATCCGTCGCTCGGCACATTGACACCGTTTCAGACGATTTCCACGCTCCCGGCGGGATACGACGAACCGAACACCTGCTCGCAGATCCACATGGCTCCATCCGGCAAGTTTCTCTATGCGCCGAACCGCGGGCACAACAGCGTGGCGAGCTTTACGATTGACGCGCCGTCTGGCCGCTTGACCGCCACCGGGCGCGTGGCCACCGAGCCGGTCCCACGCGCGTTCAATCTGGACCCGTCTGGGCATTTTCTCTATGTCGGGGGGCTCGATTCAGGTCGACTGGCCTCCTATCGGATTGACCAGACCAGCGGGGAACTGACCCCGTTGGAAACCTATGAAGGCGGTCGCCGCCCCATGTGGGTCCTGCTGGCCGACCTGTCCGCGTAGTCGCCCGGACGCTCACGAGGAGCCGACGATGAACGGCCTGATGATGGAGTACCCGCTCACGCTCGATCGCATCATCGAGCACGCGGGCCGGCTGTTTCCGCACAAGCAGATTCGCACCAAGCAGCCGACCGGCGAGCTGCACGAGTACACCTACGCCGATCTCCATCGGCGGAGCCGCCGTCTCGCGGCGGCCCTCGTGGCACTGGGCGTGGAGTCTGGCGACCGGGTGGGGACCTTCGCGTGGAATCACTACCAGCATCTCGAGATGTACTTCGGTATCCCCGGTTCCGGCGGCGTGTGTCACACCTTGAACGTGCGTCTGTTCCCGGATCAGCTGGCCTATATCGTCAATCACGCTGCAGACAAGGTGGTCTTTATCGACGCCTCCGTGTTGCCGCTCTACGAGAGAGTGTCGGCCCAGATCGGGTGTGTCGAGCACTACGTGCTGGTCAACGCGCCGCGTGGCGTCGAAACCACCCTGCCCCATGTCCTCCACTACGAGGACCTCATTGACGGTGCCGCCGACGACTTCGTGTGGCGGTCCACCGACGAGCAGATGGCCATGGGGCTGTGCTACACGAGCGGCACGACTGGGGACCCCAAAGGGGCGCTCTACAGCCATCGGTCGATGTTTCTTCACACCCTGGGTGAGAACCAGGCGATGGGGCTCGGCCTGACAGAGACAGATGTCGTGCTCCCGGTCGTCCCGCAGTTTCACGCCATGGCCTGGGGCTTGCCGTATGCGTGCACCATGGCCGGGGCTGACATGGTGATGCCGGGTCCGCATCTCCAGCCAGCGGCACTGGCCCAGCTGATCGAGTCGCAGCGAGTGACAGTGGCGGCGGGGGTGCCGAGCGTCTGGAACGGCCTGTATCAGGAACTGAAGAACGCCCCCCGTGACATTTCCTGCGTCCGCGCGCTGGTCGTCGGCGGCTCCGCCATGCCCCGGTCACTCATCCAAGGGTACGAGCAGGAGCTGCACGTCAACGTGCTGCAGGCCTGGGGCATGACCGAGCTGTCGCCGCTG
>SXOW01000304.1 GCA_005778315.1 Acidobacteriota bacterium | reverse complement strand
GCCGTACCAGATCACCAGATACTGGGACCAGAACATGTAGGCCCACAGGATGCAAAACCCGAACAACAGTTTGCCAGCGTCGTGTAGCTGGTGCGGGCCTATGTACTCCGTCAGGCGAAGCCGCTCGCGTGACCAGACTGCCAGCATGGCGAGGAACGCAAACCCGATGAAGAGATTGCCGATGAAGTAAAAGCCGCCGGCCAGGGTCGAGAACCAATGCGGGTCCAGCGACATGAAGAAGTCGAAGGCGACCAGCGTGAAGACCCACGCGTAGGCGACGAGAATGGCCGGGGCCAGCCGCCCCTGCGCGCGTTGCGACGCGTCCCGTTCCGCGTCGAGTCCCTGCCACCCCGCAATGAGCCGCCGCGAGATACCCGACGCCGGCTGATCACCGGATTCGTCGAGCTGGCCGATATCGGGCCGCAGGGAGTGGCGCACGTAGAACAGGCTCAGTCCGCCCAGCAGCAGCGCGGCCAGAATCTGCCGCGTGACCAGGAACGGAATATTGAGCCATGCCGCCTTCGCCGGCACAGGCTCGTGGACCCACGGCATCCAGCTGTGGGCGCCCGCCAGCAGCACCAGGAGCAGCACGAACGAGATCGGGAGAAACGCCGCGGTGGCCTCGGACGTGCGCTTGAGAGCGCGACCCCAACGCGATGACGTGACCTGCATGATGGCGGAAATGGCGACGCCCGCCTGTGCCAGCCCTCCGAAGAACCGGAAGTTGACGAGGAGCGACTGCCATGCCCGACTGCTGTCTCCCAACAGCAAGCCATACAGAAACGCCGCCGCGCCCAGCACCGCGGCACCCAAGCAGAGGCGACGGGTCTGGTCCGACACGACCGGGGTTCCGACAGGAAGCATCTACTGCGTTCTCTCGACTTCGAACGTCTTCACGTAGTGCACGAGCGACCAGCGCTCGGCCACGCTCATGGAATTCGCGAACGGCGGCATACTGCGACCACCCTGGCGGATAATGGCGTAGATCCAGCCATCGGTGTAATCCTGGACGTAGGGCAAGGCCAGATTCGGCATCCGGGTGAAGTGCTCGGCGATCTGTCCGTCCCCCTGACCGGTCGCGCCGTGGCACACCGCGCAATACACGTCATACATGCGCTCGCCGCTGGCGCGTGATTCTGCTGTATTCGGAACGGGGTTGGGCAGGTGCTGCGATTCGATGCGGTCTAGCACTCGGACCCCGTCCACGGCAATCGTGTCCTCAGCCGGTGCGCGGGTTTCCACCTGCGGGAGCACCACCGGGCCCGTGTACATGTTCTTCATGAATGGCGGTTGCGCGCGCGCCAGCGCGCTGCCCACACTCAGCGTGACGCCGAGGCTCAGCAGCATGCTCGGCAGTAGTCTCATCCCTTGACCTCTTCGGCGCCACACCGCGCCAGACTGGTGCGGACGGCGTCCGCGTCGGCCGGTCGACAGGTGACGTTGATCCCCATCTTGTCGTTGGTGAAGCGATCGTCAGGGGCGGGTGACCCGGTCAGGCGGGGCACGCCGGCCATCCACAGGAACGAGGCCATGCCGCCGATCGCGCCAAACAGGATGGTCAGCTCGAAGGCGATGACCACGAACGGTGGGATGGAGATCAGTGGTTTGCCACCGGTAATCAGCGGCCAATCCAACACCGTGTAAATCGGAAAGATGAAGCCGGTGGCGCAACCCAGCAGGCCGCCAATGAGCACGAAGAGTCGCACAGGGCTGATGGTGACGTGCAGAGCCTGGTCGAGTGCGTGATCGGGCACTGGAGAATAGGCCACGACCTCACCCAGTCCATCGTCCAGGATGGCCCGCGCGCCTGCCGCGGCCTTGGCCCCGCCGTCGAAGATGCCGAGAATCTCTGTGGTCTCTGCCATGGTGCTAGACCGGCTCCGGCCACGAGGTGGCCGGGTCCGCCTCAGAGGGCTGGTCCATCGTTTCCTTCATCTCGGTAATCGAGACCGCGGGGAAGTTCTTGATGAACAGCAGGAACAGCGTGAAGAACAGACCGAATGACCCCAGCGTGATCGCACCTTCTACCCAGGTCGGCTGATAGAGGCCGGCCCAGTTGGCGGGGTCGAAGTCATGTGAGAGCGATGAGACGATGATGACGTAGCGTTCGAGCCACATCCCGATATTGACGAAGATGGACAGGACGAAGAGCGCCTTGAGGTTCGTGCGAAACGCCTTGAAGAACAACAGCAGCGGCAGGATGACGTTGCAGGTGAACATCGTCCAGCTAAGGCCCCAGTACTGCCCGAACATGCGGTCGTAGAAGGTGCCCTGTTCGAACACGTTGCCGCTGTACCAGGCCACAAAGAACTCGACCATGTAGGCGTAGCCAACGATCAGCGACGTGGTCAGCATCAGTTTCGCGAGATTCTCGAAGTGATGGACCGTGATGTAACTCTCCAGCTTGAAGATCCGGCGCATCGGCAGCAGCAGCGTGATCACCATCGCAACGCCGGAGAAGATCGCGCCGGCCACGAAGTAGGGCGCAAAGATGGTGCTGTGCCACCCGGGCAGGATCGCCATCGCGAAGTCCCAGGACACCACGCTGTGCACGGAGATGACCAACGGGGTCGCCAGGGCTGCGAAGAAACCGTACAGCGCCGTGTGGTGCTGCCACTGGCGGCTGGTGCCGCGCCATCCGAGCGCGAGGGCCTTGTAGATGGGCTGGCGCCAGTCCTTGACCCGGTCCCTGGCCGCGGCGATGTCCGGCATCAGGCCCAGATACAGGAACATGGCACTGACAGTCAGGTAGGTCGTGATGGCGAACAGGTCCCAGACCAGCGGAGACCTGAAGTTGACCCACAGTTGCCGCTCGTTGGGATAGGGAATGAGCCAGTAGAAGAACCAGGGCCGTCCGAGATGGATGATGGGGAACAGACCGGCCGTCATGACCGCGAACACCGTCATCGCCTCGGCGGCGCGGGCAACCGCGGTCCGCCAGCGCGCACGGAACTGAAACAGGACGGCCGAGATCAGGGTGCCCGAGTGCGCAATACCCACCCAGAACACGAAATCGGTGATGTAGACGGCCCACAGAATGGGATGCTGATATCCGGCGACACCGAGGCCGGTGCGGGCCTGGTAAAGAAACGCGTAGAGGCCCACCAAGGCGAACGACATCACCAGCGCGATGCCCGCGTACCACGCCGGGCCGGGCGCGCGGAGCGTGCGCAGGATGTCGTCGTTGATCTTCGCGAAACTCATGGCCACGGGTATCGACTGGCGTGTGTCAGACGTCCGGCGTGACTTTCTTGAGATAGGTCACTGCCGGTCGGGTGTTGAGCGCCGCCAGGACGTGATAGGCGCGCGCATCGGTGCTCAACTGGGACACCCGGCTTCCGGGGTCGTTCAGGTCACCGAACACGATCGCCTGCGTCGGGCAACTCTGGGCACAGGCCGAGGTGACGTCGCCGTCCCGCATGGGCCGGTCCTCGTCCCGCGCGGTCTCCTTCCCGTCCTGAATTCGCTGCACGCAGAAGGTGCACTTCTCCATGACGCCGGTGCTACGGGCGGTGACGTCCGGATTGAGCTGGAGATGCAGCGGTGAGTCGAACTCCGGCATGAACCAGTTGAAACGGCGCACCTTGTAGGGGCAGTTGTTGGCGCAATACCGGGTGCCGACGCAGCGGTTGTAGACCTGCGCGTTCAGGCCCTCTTCCGTGTGATAGGTGGCAAACACCGGGCAGACCGTTTCGCACGGGGCATGGTCGCAGTGCTGGCACAACATCGGGAGGAACCTGTTGTCTGGGCCGTCACTCTCGGGGGCCGCCTCGTCGAAGCGCTCGATTCGCAGCCACGACATGGTCCGGCCGTGACGCATGGCGTCGGCGCCCATCACCGGGATGTTGTTTTCGGCGTAGCACGCCGCCACACAGGCGTTGCACCCGTTACAGGCGTCGAGGTCGATCGACATGCCCCAGCGGTGGTCCGGATGTTCGTGATCCGCGTGCAGGCTGAAGTGCTCGTGTTCAGGATGCACATCGCCGGCCACCAGTGCGGCCAGCGAGACGGACTGCGCCAACTCACGGCCATCCTGGTCGAAGGTCCGTTGCAGGCGCGGAATCGGCCGCGCCAGTTCGCGTGGTGTCAGGTTCACGCCGGTGCCGCTCCAGCGGACGCCACCGGACGCCGTCTCGGCCGTCGCCGAGAGCAGCGCTACCGGATTGACGCCGCGATTGTCGGCATACCGACCGAAGTTGGTGTGGCCCTGCCCGATGGCAATCGCCACCACATCTGCCCCAAGATGCGGGTTGATGATGACGCTGGCGTCGACCTGCCCGTGGTCGGACTCCACGGCGACCATTTGGCCCTCAGTCGCGCCGAGGGCGTCTGCTGTCTCCGCCGTCATCTCGATGCCGGTGCCCCAGGTCGTCTTGAGCATCGGGTCCGGGATTTCCTGCAGCCAGGGCCGATTCGCGCCGCGGCCGTCGAAGAAGTGCAACGACGGATAGGCGATGAGCGCGTAGGGGCGGGACCTTCCGGGCGGCGACAGCGCGGCGGTCAGGTCCATCTCAAAGACCGCGGGCAGCAGCTCCACGTCGACCGGCTCGACCGCGAGCGTGGTGCCACCTCGACGTAGGGCATCAGCCCAGTAGGCTTCAAAATCCGGTGCCACCGCCGGAGCCACATTCCCGGGGGCGGTTTCCGCCGTGGCTTCGGCGGCGGCCGGCGCCGGTTGCATCGCCTCCCAGGTGTCACGGAGATAGCGGTAGAAGCCACCCCGGCGTGGGAACGTCGCGGCCGTCTCGCCGCCCAGCGCCCGTCCCACCGCGATCATCACATCGCCGGCGTGTCGCGTGTCGAAGACCGGCTGCATGGTGGGCTGGAGCAGTCCGTAGACCCCGTGCCGAGGGTTGCTGTCGCCCCACGCTTCGAGCGGCGTGTGGGTCGGCAGCAGCAGATCGGCCTGCGCGGTGGTCTCGTCCGGCAGACTCGACAGGCTGACGACGAACGGCACCGCCGCCAACGCACCCGCGAAGTCAGCCTCGCCGGGCATCGCGAACACCGGGTTGACGTTGTGCACAATCGCCAGCTCGATGTCGCCGGCCCGCATCGACTCTGCGAGCGCTTGCATGTCTGCGTAGGTTGAGGCGTCGAGGGTCGATGCCGCGCAAAAATCGACGGTGGTGCCCACGTTGCCGGCGACGAGGTTGAGCAACGTGATCGCTGAATGGGTAGCGGTCGCATTGGCTCCGGAGACCCCAACCCCACCGCCGACGGCCAGGCTCCGCCCCGGACCGCGTGTGGGGTCCGAGAACTCACGGGCGAGCCCACGAATCGTGTCTGCCGGTAGTCCGGTCGTGATCGCCACCGCCTCGGGTGAGCTCGCCGCGACCAGCGCTGCGATCTGCTCCAGGGTCTCCGGAGCTACGCCTTGCGCCCGCTGCTCGGCGACGATGGTCTGCACCATGGCGGCGGCCACCAGGCCTTCGGTCTCGGGCGCCACCGCATGCCATTCGTCGGCGCTGGCGCCGGTCATCGAGAGCCGTGGCTCGATCTGGACAAACCGCGCTTTCACGCCATCGCGTACCCGTCGCTGGCTAGCATGATCGCGCGCGTAGCCGACCGGAGAGCTGAACGTCTCCAGGAAGTCCGCCCCGAACGAGAGGAGACAATCGGCGTTCGCGAAGTCGTAGTGCGGCACCTGGGCGCGTCCGAAGAGCCGCCGATTCGATTCCCGCACCGCTTCATAGGCGAACGGCTCGTAGCGGACCCAGCGCGCACCGCCCAACGCCTCGACCCAGGTGGCCGTCAGTGTCGCCATGGTGCCGGTGAGGGGAGGGGTGATGACGGCGATCCGGTCCCCCCGACCCGCGTCACGAAGCGCTTGCACGCGATCGATGAGATCCTGCTCTGCGTCTTCCCAGGGCAAGGCCTCCAGCACGCTCTGCCCGTTTGCGGCGTTGGTGACCCGACGACGCTGCGGCCCGGGGATCCGGTCCGGGTTGTAGAGGCCTTGGAGTGAGGACTGGCCGCGGACACACAGTCCGCCACGGTTTACCGGGTGCTCCGGGTTGCCCTCGACCTTGACGGCGCGCCCCTCGCGGGTGCGCACCAGGATACCGCATCCGGCCGGGCACTCGCCGCACACACTGGCATACCAGGTCGCGACGCCGGGGATCACGTCTTCCGGAGGGATGACGAACGGAATGATCTTCTCAGGGGCGATAGGGGAACACGCGGCGATCGCCGCCGCCGGCCCGGCGCTGCCGAGCACCTTCAGAAACGTACGGCGTTCGACCACCTCGATGAGCGGTGAGCTGCTCTGCGTCACGCGTTCCTTCCCCCCAACTCTCGGTTCACGACCGACCGGCGGGCGCTCGACCCGTCGGCGGCTTGGCGGCGGCCCACCGGCTCAGTAGTGGCACACGAGGCAGTCGCGGCTCGCCTCGCGTTCGTTGTGGCAGTCAACACACCAGCCCATGCTGAGCGACTCCACCTGCACCGCTGCTTCCATCGCTCCCACGTTGCCGTGACAGTCTGCGCAATTCACGCCGGCTCGAATATGCGGTTTGTGCGAAAACCGGACGTAGTCCGGAAGGTCGTGGACCCGCACCCACGGAATCGGCTCCTTGTTGTTCCAGTATTCGAGAACCTTGACGATCTCCGGTTGCTCGCTGAGCACCGTCTCGTGACAGCCCGCGCATCGCTGGACTGACGGAATGCCGGCCACAGGGCCCCGACGGGCGTAGGCGTGGCAAAACTGGCAGTCAAGGCCGACTTCCGTCACGTGGTGTGCGTGACTGAAGTCGATTGGCTGTGCTATCGGATCAACGGGTCCGCCGGCGGCTGACTGGGACTCGTCGCCCGCCTCTGACACCGCTGGGTCCACCTCAGGCGCGGTCGGCTGTGCGCCGAATAGTGTGTAGGCCCCGGTGCCGAGAAATATGGCGAACGCGCAACTCCAGGCGAGTGTGGCCGGCCGAGCGTTCTTCTGGCGCGTTGTCATCGGCGTGGTGCGTGGAGTGGTGAGCGACAGTCAGCGTTGACCAGTCCGGTGTGTGGGGCCGCAGGCCCCTATCAACACACCGTATCCAGGTGCGGTCCATGCTCAGGGCTGCAGCCGATGTT
>SXOW01000303.1 GCA_005778315.1 Acidobacteriota bacterium | reverse complement strand
GGCAGCCCCGCGTTGCGGCCTCCACCGCGATCCGGCCGTCGCCGACCCCCAGTTCGACCACCGGGCCGTCGGCTGCCAGATAGGTGTCGACGTAGAACGGCACATTCGCCTGGGTCGACGATGCCGTCTCGGTCCAGACCCTATAGATGTCTGCGAAACGGTCGTACTCTGACAGAGCGGGGGCCACGGTTCCAGGCGACTAGTTCTGGGTCTTGCTGCGGCTGCTGCGCGCCAACTCCACAATGGCCTCGGCGTCGCTCGGGAGCAGGAGCCGGTCGCGCACCAGAGCGTCCGCCGCGTCCGAAACAGCGCGAACGTACGCGCCGTGGTTCGGATAGCGCTCTTCGAACGCCGGCCGCGGATCGCCGAGTGTCTCGCGCGCAGCCCGGGTCGGCGCGAACGGAACGAACGAGCCGGCGCCCCCGCATTGCTGGCCTTCGGCGAAGCCCTCCCGACGCAGGTTCCATCCTGTGTGGGTGCCGATGGGCGCGGCCAGATTGGGATGCCGGACACCGTCGAGCATGTTGCCATCCGAGTCGGTTCGAGCCACCAGCACGGTGTACGCCGCTCCCTGCATCGGTGGCATCGAACGATGGTCCGCAACCGACAGGGGATTGTAGGACCCGGTGTAGGTCACCCCCGGTATCTCCGGAAAGTCGACCTCTGTCGCAGTCACGAGTCCGCCGTTGACGACGGTCGGGAACCGGCTTGGCGGCGGCTCTATGCCGTCGGCGACCCATGCCTGCAGTGCGACACTGAGCGCCGTGCGGGTGTGACTCAGGGCGAGGGGGTTGTTGAGGTTCTGGCACACGCCCCGTGTCGGCGTCGCCGCATGGACCCCGTCACCGCCGCCGTGTCGTGTGCCGGCAATCAGGTAGACCCGTACGTTGGGCGGCAGCTCAATGTGCTGGCCCCGCGAGTCGGTCACCACGAGCGACGCTCGCGCCTGCCACAGCTCCGCCTCGCCGTCGCTGTGAATGATCTTGGGGCAGGTCCCCGACACCCTGCAGCGTTCCAGCAAGCCATCGGTGCGGCCGGTGATCGCGTCGGTCAGCGTGGCATACGTGAAAGGGAATTGATCGCCCGGATAGTTGTGATCCTCGTGTTGCTTCTGCCAACGTCCCGGCTGACCGAACTGATAGTTTGTGAAGGTCTTGCGTGACCCCGCGATATTCGGATGCATGCCGTCGAACACGATCCGGCCGTCAACGTCCTCGTTGAAGCCCTGATACAAGAAGTCCCGCAGCATGCGGCCGCTCTGAGAGATGCCAAGCGAAATGGCGGTGCGTGGCAGCCCCTCGGCGGCAAGCGGGTTCGGGTGCCCAGCGTCATCCGTCTCGTCGTAGCGGAGGAATGAGATCGCGTCCCGTACCGCGGCAAAGCCCAGGCCCATGACCTTTGGTTCGGTGGCCATGTAGATGAACTCGTAGATCGCGCCGCCGTCGAATCCGGCAGGACGCGTCACCTCGATTTCAGTCGGGTTGAGAAACTTCCACGAGAGGTCAGGTGGGGTCGTTCGAGGGGCGCCCTGGTTCGCGCGGACGGAAATCATCCCGCCAGAGGCGTCGAGCGAGGCGGCTGGGTAGGTGAGTCGCCGGCGCGACACCCGCTCCGTGTCATCGAAGATGAACTCCTCGAGCGCTGGACCGACGATCGGCGACCCATCCGCTTGGGTCGCCACGGGGAGGTAGGCCACGATGTTCGTCTCGCTGGGCGTGAGGTCGCCTTGCCATCCGACCCGCACAAACGCGAAGCCCCGTTCGAGCAGCGGCACCTCGGCCGCGCCGGCGCCGCCCCGATTCGAGACCGTGTGGTACACCCCGTGGTTCCACCGGGTCATGTCCATCGGTCGATAGATCTCGACCGTGGCGCGGTACTCGACGCGGCCCGCGTCCGTCCGAGGTGCCCGGTCGAGATTGACGATGCCCTGGTTGCGTCGGTCGTCCGGGTCGACTGCCCCGGTCACGACACCGCGCAGCAACTCGTATTGACCGGCTGCGCCAAAGTGCCGTCCGTGGAGCGCGGGGGACTCGACGACCTCCAGGTTGAACTGGGTGATCTGTGCGACCGCGTTCCCGGGGATCGAGAGACAGAGGGTGGTCGCGGCAACGACAGCGGCTGCGAATCTGGTCATGATGTCTCGGTTGTGGGGCCAATCATATCGTGTCGCGACACCTGACGCGGTATCCTACCGGTCAACCTGAGACATTTTCGTCACGCGGCTTCGTGGTGGACGACGCGTCGTTCTGTCGCGTCGCCGGGACGGCGAGGCCCGCACCAGGTTCGGAGATCAATTTCGAGGTGTGGTTGCCACCTGCCGACGCCTGGAACGGTCGCTTCCAGGGTATCGGCTCCGGTGGTTCGGCCGGTGCGATCCGGTATCCCGAGTTGGCGGCCGCGGTCAAAGGCGGGTATGCCGCGGTGGCGACCGACAACGGCCACACCAGCAAAAGCGGCTTCGACGGGAGCTGGTCGCTGGGCCATCCAGAACGACTGATTGATTTCGGGTATCGCGCCCAGCATGAGGCGACGGTGGCCGGGAAAGCGGCTACGAGTGCCTACTACGGACGCGACGCCGACCACGCGTACTTCGTCGGCTGCTCGCAAGGCGGGCACCATGCGTTGATGGAGGCCCAACGGTTCCCTGAGGACTATGACGGGATCGTGGCCGGTGCGCCAGGCAACTACTGGATCGGCCTGATGACGGGCGAAATGTGGTCCGGTCTGGCCACCACGCGCGTGCCTGGTCAGGATCTGCCGCGTGAGAAGCTGCCCGCGCTTGGTGCCGCCGTGCGTGAGGCGTGCGATGCCATCGACGGGCTGGAAGACGGTTTGATCGACGATCCGCGCGCGTGCGACTTCGATCCGGGTGTGCTGGAATGCCTCGGCCCCGACGGCCCGGGCTGTCTGACGACAGGCCAGGTGACCGCGGCGCGCGCGATCTACGCCGGGCCTACGCGGCCCAGCACCGGCGAGCAGCTGTTCCCGGGCTATACGCTCGGGAGCGAGTACGTTGAGGCGCCCGATGGGCTCGGCGGCTGGGGCGCCTACTGGGCGGGTATCGCGGAGCCCGGCGGCAGTACGGCTGACTTCATACGCTACAGCGTGTTTGAGGACCCTGAGTACGACGTCATGCGATTCGATTTCGATGCCGACTGGGACCTGGCGAACCATCGCCCGATCGGGAACGATGAAACCCTGGGGTCGGCGTTGAATGCCCTTGACCCGGACCTGTCTGCGTTCAAAGCTCGTGGTGGGAAGTTGATCAGCTATCACGGGTGGGCGGACCCGCTGGTGACGGCCAAGCTCGCCGTCGACTACTACGAGAGCGTCATCGCCGAGCAGGGCGGACTTGACCAGACCATCGATTTCTATCGGTTGTTCAATGGCGCCTGGCGTCGCGCATTGCAGTGGCGGTCCGGGGCCTGACCGTTTCGACGCGGTGACCGCCATTGAGCGCTGGGTCGAGGACGGCGTGGCGCCTGAGCACCTCGTGGCCTCCAAGGTGGTTGACGGCGCCGTGACCCGTTCGCGGCCGCTGTGCGCATTTCCCCAGGTCGCTCGCTACACCGGGACGGGGAGTATCGATGACGCGTCGAACTTCACGTGTGTCGACGCCGCCGACTGAGCCTCTCGGACGCCCGCGCCACGGATGAGACGCACGACACCGATTCCTGCCGACGTCGAAGAGCACCGCGACGAACACTGGCACCGGCAAGGCAGCCTGGCTGTAGAGACGGTGCTGGATGCCGAGCACTTCATCGAGCGCACCGGTTTCGCCGCTTGTCTCGCCGACATGCGGCGGCCCGGCCCGTCGCTGTATGTCGCCGTGTGTGGCCGACGTGACGCGGTGATGCCCCGCAACGTGCAGACAGACCCCGAAGCGTCGCTGACCTGGCAACTGAAGGACCAGCTGGTGCGGCGTGGGAAGACCTACTACGCCAAACTATGGCGCGGGAAGGCGATGTTTCTTGCGCCGCGGATGATTCCGTATTTTCATGCGGTGTGGGGACTGCGCAGGCGAGACGAAGCGCAGCGGTTGAGCCTGGAGGCGCATACAGTTCTGCGGGTGCTGAGGAACGCATGGGAGCTCGGCACCGCAGACTTGCGCGCGGAGTCTCACGTGACCGACCGGCGGGTGTTCACCCAGGCGCTCGATGAACTACAAGCCGCCATGCTGGTGGTACCCAGCGAGGTCGTCTATCAACCCCGGTTTACCTATATTTGGACCTTGGGGGTCGGTCGGTTTCCTGAGGCACTGACCCGCCGCGTGCCCCGCGCGACCGCTGTGCGAGAAATCGCCCGATGTTTTCTCGCCGGGGCTGGTATGACGATTCCGGGAGAGATGGCCCGTGTTACCGGTTTGCCCCGCGCCGAAGCCGGGCGCGGGAACCAGGCGCTGGTGAAGGAAGGGTATGCCACCATGCCGGCGCGCGGTGTGTACACCCTGGTGGCGCGGCCGCAGGCGCCCGCCCGAATTAAGTAGATGTCATCCGGCGGGTCACGCCAGCTAGCGGTTCCATCAGAACGGAAGCCCCAACCGGACATACACCGTCGGTCCGTCCCCATCGCGCAGAGGGACGGCGAGACCCGTCCGCAGCAGGGTAGACGAGGTCCAGAGCGGCAGCCCGTTCACGATCAGCTCTCCGCCCATCGCGACCAAGGGTGCGCCTCGCGGGTTGGTGAGCCCCGTGCCAGCCGTCTCTCCGCCCCACGCATTGCCGGCATCGACGAAAACGCTGCCACTGACCCAGTCGACGTAGACCGGCAGATTGCCTGCCCCGCGGTTGACGCGAGCCAGGGGCATGCGGTATTCGACCGAGGTCGACCAGGCCGTGGATCCCGAGCGAATACCCCACGGGTACCCGCGGACAGGGAACGGTAGCGCCGATCCGGCCAGGAGTGTCAGTCCCGTGATCGCCTCCGCGTCTCCCGTCGTGCCGCCCACGCTGTAGAAGAACGGGTCCGCGCCGTTCCCCCACGCCCGTCCGCCGCTCCCTCGGAACGCGAGCACGTGGTTCGAGAATCCTGGGAGCCCGACGGATTTGTAGGCCCTGAGGTCGCCGGAAACGTCGGTCCAGGAGTCGCCACCGAGTGGCCCGAGGAGCGAGGGGGCAGCGCCGGGATCCCACCGGCGCCTGACGCGCCCCACACCACGGACGCCGTCCTCCGCGCTGATCGAAAACGGATGGAGCCTGGTGTTGTTGTAGCTGGCGGTCGCGTCGAGTTGAGGAAGGCCGCTGGTTGGACGTCGCAACGACACGTCCGACTCTGGGGCCAATGTGTGGTCCAAGAGCTGGTGGCGCTCCCATACATAGGAGGCGCCCACCGACACACTCGCGGTGCTGCGCATACGCCGTCGCAGGAGCGTGAGGTCCCCACGAACCTCCTGCTCGCGCGACACCAGGAACAGGTTTCGTCTACTTCGTGTCTCGCCGTCGGCGGCGACCGGAAACCCGGCGGACGTGTGTCGTTGCGCGGCCGAGAACCCGAGGATTGGCATGCCCAGGCCCGCGAAGCTGTATCCCAGCCCGCCACTGAACCGCTTGCCCTGGGGCTCGTAGCCCAGTGTCGCACCCGCGGCATGCCGCTCGACGATGTCGATCGCTCCCGTCGAAAGGCCGAACCGCGGGCCAAGCACCTGCGTCCCCAGGCGTGTCTCGCCCTCTCCAAATGCGGGGAGCCAAAACCTGGGCCAGAGTGAGGGGAACGGTCCGTAGCGACGTTCGGGGGCGTCCAGGCTGGGCTGGGGCGCTGTCACGGGTGGCCGGTCAGTCGCGGTGAACCGACCATCGGTTGGGGCGGGAGCGCTCCAGCCACCTGGGGCGTAGGGGACGCGTTCCAGGTGCCATCCGTCCGCGTGGTAGGCGCTGAAGTAGATCCAGGTGGCCGACGGATCGACCTCAGGGTAGGCCCCCCCCGTCAGCAGGTTGGTGACCTGGCGTATCGTCGTGGCCCGGCCCTCGGGGCCGATGTCCACGGCGAAGAGATTGGCGATGCCGGTGCGGTCAGAGGCCCAGAGGACGCGTCGTGCGTCCGGACTCCAGGTGGGGGCGAGGTCGATGGCTCGGTCCTCTGTCACCCGTTCGACGGTGTTCCCGTCCGGGTCAAGAATCAGGAGGTCATAGTAGGCGCCGGACTCCCAACGTGAGACCGCGATCCAGCGCCCGTCTGGCGATACCGCAGGGTAGGCCCAGTGCACGCCTTCGCCCGCCTCGACAATCGGGACCACAGCGCCGGTGGTCAGGTCGACCCTCACGAGCCGGGTCTGGCCGTCCCCGTGTTGTACCGCGACGGCGTGGCGGCCGTTGGGCGAGACCGATGGATAGTCGAGTCGGGCGCCGCGCGTGACCCGTCGTACGCTGCCGGTCGAGGGGTTGGCCACGTAGAGGTCTTTGTAGCTGCGGTAGGGGCCAAAGAACTCGATCTGCGCAAAGACGACCTGGCCATCGGGAGTCCAGTCGAGGTGGGCCAGGCCGTTGGCCCGTGTCAACGCGCGGGACGAATCGCCGCTCGGGCTTGTCAGGCGGATTTGGGCGTCCGACGAGCCGTCGGAACGCGCGAACGCCACCGTGCCGCCGTCGGGAGCGACGGCCGGGTAGAGGGCCCAGCGCCCAGCGGTTGCCACCGATTCACTGCGGGTGACAGGACCGTGCTGCCGGACGTCGGCGACGACGCCGGCGTATCGGGTGTCGAGCGCGACCGTCCAGTCCGCAAATGCCTCGGTGAAACTCACACCGAACGACCGTCTGGCGGCGGCGTCGATCCGGAAGGGTACAAGTTGCCCGTCAACCGCGCGAGCGAACTCGGCCATGCGGGGACGCCCATAGGTGCGGGTCAGGTGGTCAAGAAACAGCGACCCGTAGATGTAGGACCGATTGCCGGCAGGCCACACCTCGGTCGCTCCAGAGATCTGCGGGAGAGTCTCGAGCGCGCCTTCGAGGACCGCCGTTCGGAGGGCCATGTCGTGAAACGTCCCTCGCACCCGACCGGCGCCAGTGAGCGACGATTCGAGAGAGGTGGCCAGGCCCTCCACCACCCACTCCGGCAACGCCCAGTTCGGGAAGATGGGCCACCGCACCGGCGCGCGGCCGAGCACGGCTTTGGTCAGCGCACCGAGGCGTCCGCGGCGGTCGAGATGAAAGATGTGCGCGAGTTCGTGGGTCACGACCAGCTCGATCCAGTCGTCGAAGTAACCCAGTTCGAATCCAGCCAGGGGGGGTGGCGCGAAGACGGTGATGCGGTTCCAGGGCGCGGTCGTGGCGAAGCCATTGCTGGCGTCGGTGTGGTCCGTGACGACGATGTCGATGGTGGCGGCCGGCCCTCGGTCGAACTGCGCGGCGAGGCCGGCGTGCGCCTGTTCCGCGTGGGAGGCGACGCGGAGCGCGAGGGCTCGCAGGCGAGGCGGGTAGGTGATCCGAAAGTGGTCCGTGTCGAAGACGCGCCAATCTTCGTCCGGCGCCTGCGCCGAGGCCGTCGCCCCGAGGCTGAGCCCCAGCAGCACGAGGAGCAGGGTCCTACCCGCGACGACCGCCGCGCCTTGTCGCCTCGACATCGACGGTGAGTGGGCTACGTGTCCAGGTCGCCGATGGCGGCCAGGGCCTCGTCGATCGCCGACGGCTCGAGCGTGCTGTTCTGTCGAAGTTGCGTCTCGAAACCGTCGGCCTCGGTCATGCAATCCTCCGATTCCAGCTCCGCGTGGACGCAGCCCGGGTGCACGCTGATTGGCGTCGCGCGGACCTGGTTGCCAAACGCGGCCTCACGGG